>CAYXWE010000351.1:0-4888 GCA_964468145.1 uncultured Pleurocapsa sp. | reverse complement strand
ATACCAATTCTCTATAACAATGCACTCTTCTAAAAAATTATTCTCTTGTACCTTTGCGTCTCTGCGGCTTTGCGAGAAACAAAATTTCAATAATATTAAGTGCAACTTCAAGGAGAAATGGTATAACAACTAACTACTAACAGCTAACCACTAACAAAATGATAAATGATTACCACCTTACTTCCTTTTGAAAGATTATCAGAAAAAACTGTCCAAGAAAAAGACAGCTTGCGAGTCATGGTTTTTTCTGTAATGGAATACTTTTTTGCTTTACCCATTGGGGCAATTCTACGAATTATTCCTTGTCCTCCTTTTACTACAGAAGATAATGGGATAGGCATGATAGACTTGGGTTCGCAGACTGTTACTATTATCGATTTACGCTATAAGTTTATTAAAAAAGCAACAGATAATCCTATAGAAACTATCAGCATGGTCAACAGTAATCTAAACTTTTTGATTATGTTTCAAACCCAAGTAGGTGAATTGTGTGGGATTCCCGTAGCAAAAGCTCCTGTATTAACAGATATTGCCTTAAAAAATATTCGTCCCGTACCTCTTTCTTATCGACAAATTAGCGAACTTAGTTTTGTTAATCACATGGCTGTTATTCCTAAAAAAGAGAAACAAGAATCTCTTAAAATATTTTGTTTGGGAACTAACGAAATTTTGGCTGAAAAACTAGGTTGGAATCAAAATAATAGGAGTAAAGAAGAAACCAGAGAACTTAAACTAATTAATCAGCGTAAACGTTTTCTCAGGATTTCTTTATCTAAAGAGTTTAACGGCTTATTACCTTTAGAATCAGTACAACAAGTAATTAATCTCTCCCTATCTGAAATTTCTCCTACTCCTGCTAATCCAGATTGGATGTTAGGGTTATACAACTGGAATGGACAATCAATTCGGATTGCAGATATAAATCAGCTTTTAGGTTTTAAACCATTACTTCAATCTAGTTTTCAAAAAGATAATTTTATGGTTATTGTTCTTAAGCTATACAACCAAATTGCAGGAATTGTAGTTTCTGACGTTCATAAACTAGAATGGCAAGACTTAGAAACTTTACAAGATATCAAATCAGATTCTATCGAAGTAAATAAGTTTGTTAAAGGAAGTTTTAATCACGACCGCTGGCTAATTGATACGAAAGCTTTAGCTGAAACATTAAAAGGAAAAACACATTAAACAGCGAATAGTTATCAATAAATATTTTTGGTTAATTTAATAATTAAAAGTGGTATGACTTCATCGATTCCTCAAGAAATACTAGATAGTTTAACGGCTGTAAAAGGTGTTTTTACTTCGGCGAAAGGACCTAGAGTAATTCAATTACAGCAGGATGTTAATCGCATCGAACAATATCTTTTGAGTCAAACCCAGAAATCTATAGTTGAACTACCATCTCGCAATACTGTCTCTGTTTTAGGAGCAATAGAAGAGATCGCCAGTAAGATAGAAGCAAATAACCAAGATGAAACTCTTTTTCAATTCATTACGGAAAGTTTACAGCTCAATCTCCATGCAGATCGAGTAGTCATTTATCGTTTTATCAGTCCAGAAAAAGCTACTGCGATCGCAGAATCTAAAAAATCTAGTTATGCTTCTTTACTTGCTCAAACCCTTCCCTATAACTCTTTTGGTTTAGAGCTTTTTCAGAATAAATTATCTGTTATACCCAGTGTTTACGAACTCATTCCTTCCCAATTACAATTTTGGGGCAATTTTCAAGTTTCTTCTGGTTTATTGATGCCCATTATTATAGAACAAGAAATTTGGGGGATAGTAAAAATTCACTATTGTAAAGCAGTAAAATTAGTTTCTACTGAGGAAAAAAATCTCCTGCAACAGGTGGGAATGATGCTTAAATTTTTTCTCAAAACTCGGTCAGTTACAGCACCATCATCAGAGGTGAGTCAATTTATAAATCCTGCTGAAGTTTATTTAGCAACAAAAATTAACAAGACAGTGCATCATAGTATTAGCAGTTGTCAAGAAGTACTTAAAAAATTAATAAATCTACAACAAAATAATGCGATCGCATCACAAAATATAGATCGGTTGGCAACAGAATATCAAAAAGCAGAACAGTTAATAACCCCAATTCAAAAACTCAAAGAAGCTCTAGAGATATTATCGGTAAATGCTGCAATTCAGGATATACAACAAGATAGTGAAGAAGAATTTATTAGTATTGCTCAACAGGTAGAAATAATTGCCTCTCAAGCCAGAGAGGCTGAAATCGAGATTGAAAATTGGCTACAAGAATTACGAGACGTGACTAATGTTTTAGATCGAAGTATCCAACCTACAGAAAGTAACTTAAATATCGCAGTTAAAAGTATCGAGCAAACAAGAAAAAAATTACAAGAAATTTTGAAGTAACCAATTAATAGTATCTTGACTATCCCTACAGACTTTTTTAATTTTTTTACTTTTTGTTGCAGCAATTTTACTGAATGTCTGCCATTATTGATCAGTATCATTAATTACCCGAACACAACCCCAATAGTTCATGAGTTTCACTCCTATTAAACAAGTTACCGCAGAGAATTATTTTTCAGAAGAAGCGATCGATCTCTTACTTTTATTGGAGCAAGAATTACCAAAGTTTATTCAAAATAGTAATCTTGCAGTGGGAAAAACTTTAGTAAATACTGCTAAAGCTTTAAAAATAAGTGCTGAAAAACTCGATCTAGATACTATTGCTCGTGCTGCTAATTATTTACTGATAATTTTAAGTGATTGTCTAGATAATAAAATAACTATTGATGATAATATTGCTTGCTATTTAACTGATACATTAGAGTCTTTGCAAGTATTATTAATGAGTTCTCTTGTTGCTTCTTCCGTAGACGGACAAAATATATTGACCCAAGTAGAGAATATTATTGTTGAATATAATCGTCACACCAGCAATAGTCAAGGTAACAGTTACGATTCTCTCAACAATAAAGCGTTTTATACAGATACAGAAGATATAGAAAACCCAGTACCAGAAACTCCAGTACCAGAAGATAATAACCTTGAAGAAAGTGATATTATCTCCAAAGCAATTAGGGTAGATTTATCCACTCTTCCTAATACTGAAGGAGAGAAAGAAACCCCAGTACCAGAGACTATAATACCAGAAAATAATAACCCTGAAGAAAGTGATATTATCTCAAATAATATTGGTTTAAATCAAGTAAAGGCACTAGCTATCAAGACAGGGACACTAACAGAATTAAAGCCAGATAATAATATAATTGAAAATAGTATAACTGAAGATAATTTTGCCAATTCAGTTTTGATTACAAAAAATTACGCCATTAATCGATCTTTCATAGATCGCGCTTTGAGTGAAAAACAAGAAACTATTAATACTCAAGAAGAAATTTCTAACATTGAAACTTTTAATGATTCTCTTTCTTCTCAGATTACTTCTAAAGATATTTCAAAAAAAGAAAATAATTTATCTGCTCATGAAATTTATAATATTACAACCAAAGATGATATTTCTCAATTAGATTACGAATCTTTAGAAAGATTAACCGATACTCTAAACTCTTTACATGAAAGTAATAAAAAACAATCGGAAATAGAAATTGCTCAAAAACTTATTATTAATAATATAGCCAAAAAACTAACACGCATCCAACCTTTACTAAATACGATTACGAATTGCTCGCAACAATTAATAGTAAGTAAAAAAGACCCAGAGACTACGAATCATATTTACAATAACATATTAAATAGTTCTGTAGATTCTATTTTGACAGAAATATCAGAACTAACTTCTACTGTTAACAATCTCAAAGCAAATAATAAAAAAAATGAATACAGCAATCAGCATCAACAACAAATGCTGAACTCTTCTATTCATATTATCAATCAAATAAACAAGGTCTCTTTTCAAGAGATTACGGATTTATTGGAAAACATATGGCCACAAATTCAAAAAATTTGCTATAAAAATGCTACTTTGGAATCTACAATATCTCCTATAGTAATTGAGAAAAAGATAAGCGAAAAAATTTATACTATTTTGCTGTGTTTTTGTTGTTATTTACTAGAAGAAAGCATTGAATCTGAATCAAGTAGATGCGATCTTAAAAAAGAAATACCAGGAAAAATCACTATTGAAAGTCATAAGCAAAATAATAGTTTAATCGTTAAAATATCTGATGATGGTCGTGGTTTAAATTTATCTACTAATGCTACTTCAGAAAGTAGTAATACTTCTCAGCAGACTTTTCAGTCTTTTGTTACTACATTTAGCGATTTTTATTTAAAATCTAATATTTTTACCGAATCAAATCCTTCCCTATCAAAGATAAGTATTATGGCTATTAGGGAAATAGAACAACAATTTAAAGATATGCAAGGAACTTTAAATATTGCTTCTTATCCACTACAAGGAAGCAATATTACTCTTAGTATCTCTTTAGGTAAAACAAGCGAAGCATCGATCTTTTTTGAAAAAAACTCTGTTATTTATGGGTTGCTTTTAAGTTCGGTTAAACAAATTATTCTTCCTCAGATGGCAAGGATCGTAGAAACAGAAAAAGAAATAAACTTAATTATACCCAATACAGTAGAAACAAAGATTCCCATTATCAATCTAGATAGAATAGTTGCCAATTCTTATCATTTACTAGATAATTCTCAGAATCTAAAACTAGAACCAAAAAAGACTAATAGCACCAAACCAACCTATATTATTGTCGGCGATCGAGAACAATGTTGTGCTGTAGAAGTAGATCGCTTTATTGGCAAAGAAACTGTTGCTATAAACTTTTTAGAAGAGCATCTCGATACTCTTCATTGTGTTATGGGAACTACGACTTACAAAGATTGTAAATTAGTTTTAGTTTTAAATGGGGTGAAACTAGCGAAGCTGCCACCG
>CAYXWE010000350.1:0-4898 GCA_964468145.1 uncultured Pleurocapsa sp. | reverse complement strand
TAATAGTTGTAGGGCGATTTCTTCTGCTTGGGCTTTAGAGTTGCGACGCACCCACATAGGAGCGAGAGTAATGTTTTTGAGAACAGTTAGGTGGGGAAACAAATTAAACTGCTGAAACACCATTCCTACCTCACGGCGAATTGCTTCGATGTTTTTTAAGTCGTGAGATAGTTTAATCCCATCTATCGTAATACTACCTTTTTGATATGGTTCGAGGGCGTTAAAAGTCCTAATAAAAGTTGATTTTCCCGACCCAGAAGGGCCCATAATCACTACAACTTCTTTTTTTTGGACTTTGAGATTGACACCTTTAAGGACATGAAAGTTATTGTCGTACCATTTCTCTACATTCTCAGCAATAATGATTGGTTCGGGGTTAGACATAGCGATCGCAAGTTGAAAATAAAAATAATGTTACGAATATCGTTATTTGTATTTTAATAGGATGACAAACTATAAATCATTTTCATCTTCCAAGGGTTAACTACAAACCTTACTTTATTTAAGTTGAGCTACTTATGGTTAATTTTTGGCGATTTTCTGCTGGATTGGCTTTCGGGTTGTATTTATTTCCTCTGCCTCTATTGGCTTCGGAACAACCACTAGAAATATCCCAAGGCGATTCCCTAAAAAATTTTGATGCCGAAACTATCAAAGTTCAGTTTCCCCAATATTTAATCGCCCAAGAGCGTCAAGGAGAAAGACGAAACTTTAAAATCCCCACTACAGAAACAGACTTTCAGCCCGTAATTCCTATAGATGATATTGAAGTCGTTGAAGTAATAGCCGATCGCCAGGAATACGATCGCGCGGGAGAAGTAATTACCGCAGAAGGTAATGTAGTGATGCGTTTTGCTCAGTCTGTGATGGAGTGCGATCGCTTAGAAATTAATTTAAAAGATCGCATTGCTGTGGCTACAGGTAAAGTCGTGCTAAAACGAGGACAACAGGTTCTACGGGGCAGTAAATTTGAATACTATTTTGTTGCCGATCGCGGTGTTGTCTTTAATGCAGGAGGAGAAATAGATCGATCTCGTCTCACTCAAGATCTTGATGTTTCTCAAGAATTAGCCCCCAACCAAACTATTTTAGATCGAGCATTAAGCGATCGCCTGGTCGATCGCCAACCTATAGATCGAGTTACCGCTAACGAAGGATTTAACGCTAGAGTAGGCAGCAGTAGAGGTCTTGATTTTATTGAAAATGATAATGCTGCTGGCGGTACAATAAACCGTCTCAGGTTTTCCGCCGAAAGAATCAATTTTGAAGGTACTGATTGGGAAGCAACTAATTTGAGCCTGACCAACGATCCTTTTTCTCCACCTGAAATAGAATTACGTTCTGAGCGAGCTAATTTGGAACGACTAAGTTCTTCACAAAGTAGACTAAGCACCAGTAAATCTCGTTTGGTAATCGACGATCGCCTGACCGTGCCTCTATTGTTGGGTGCTTTTGTCTTTGACGATCGCCCTAGTCGTCCAGGATTATTTAATGTTGCTTTTGATGGCGATGTGAGGGGCGGTTTGTATGTCGAACGTTCTTGGACAATCCTCAACAATAACAATTTCAACTGGAAAGTAACTCCGCAATATTTTTTACAAAGAGCTTTATTTCCTACTACCTTTCGCTTTAGTGACTCTGATGAAGGAGGATTGTTTAATTCAGCCGTATTCGGTCTAAAAAACAGTTTTGATGTCTTATTTAGCTCTAGAACCACATTAGATACTAGTTTTTCTTTAACCAGTTTCGATTTTGACGATTTAGAAGATAATCTAAGAGGCAAAATAGCTTTACAGCAAAAAGTAGGCAATCTAGAAAATCCCCATCAGTTTGCCTTAGAATACAATTTTCAAGAACGTCTGTTTAATGGCTCTTTAGGCTTTCAAAGGGTCAGAAACAGTATTGGTGGAGTAGTCGCTTCTCCCAATTTTGCGATCGCTAATACTGGTATTAATTTAAGATATCAAGCCTCAATTCAAAATATTAATTCCGATACCGATAGACTCGATTTGCTAGCGAGCGATCGCGAAAATGACCGCATTAACTTAACCCGCTACCAAGGAGCAATATTTATCAATAAAGGATTTCCGATTTGGAAGGGTAAAGCTTTACCTAGTACTAAGGAACAAGGATTGCGTTATACTCCTGTTCCCGTTGTCCCTTATCTAGAATTAGTTACAGGTATTCAAGGAGTAGCTAGTTTTTATAGTAATGGAGACAGACAGCCACTATTAGAAGGGACAATTGGTTTACAAGGACAACTCGGTCATTTTTCTCGTTCCTGGCTCGATTACACGGGATTCGAGTTAAGCTATTCTCAAAACATTCGCGGAGACGAATCTCCCTTTCTTTTCGATCGCCTTGTAGATCGTCAAAGACTAGAATTGGGTATTACTCAGCAAATATATGGCCCAATACGCCTCGGATTTAACACTTCTTTCGATCTTGACGATAATGATGAGATTAGTACCGATTATTTTCTAGAATATAGCCGACGTACTCACAATATTATTTTGCGCTACAATCCCGTATTGGAACTTGGCTCGCTTAGTTTGCGTATCAGTGATTTTAACTGGGAAGGAGATCCTCAACCGTTTCGCGAGGAAATCACCCCAGTTATTCAAGGAGTCGAACAGTAAAATTATTCCAATCGATCGAGATTAAACTAACCTATTTCCAACCCGCACGATCCATCATTTGCACTGCTTCAGCATTATTCTTACCATAGGCAGAAACATTGGTCGTATCTTCTTTGAATTCACCAAAACTCTCCACTACTGGATTAATCGCAGTTCCTTCCACAACAGGATATTCGTTATTACCCAAAGCAAAAAACTCTTGAGCCTCTGGACTTGCTAAATATTCCAAGAAAGCGATCGCTTGCTCTGGATGAGGAGCATTTTTGAGCATTCCCGCACCGCTAATATTGACGTGAGTCCCTCTGCCTTCTTGATTGGGATGCAAAACGCCAATTTTTTCGATAATTTCAGGCTGGTCTGCGTATCTCGCCAAATAATAAGTATTGGCGATCGTTAAATCTCCCTCACCAGCAGCTACGGCTTCAATATTACTCGTATCGTTGCCCTGAGGTGGGGTGGCTAAATTACCCACTAATCCCTGAATCCAATTGCCTGTCGCTTCTTCTCCTTCTGCTTCTATCATTCCCGCTACTAAAGATTGGTTATAGATGTTACCAGAAGAACGCATCAAAACTTTACCTTTCCACTTGGGATCGGTTAAATCTTCATAGGCACTGATACTATCAGCTTCTACTTTGTCTTTGTTATACATAATGACCCGCGCTCTTTTACTATAGCCAAACCATAAGTTTTCTGGGTGTCGCAAATGAGTAGGAATTTTTTCCGTTAAAATTGCTGATTCTACAGGTGCAAAAATACCAGCTTGGTCTGCGCGCCATAGTCTTCCTGCATCTACAGTAATTAAAATATCTGCAGGGCTGTTTTCACCTTCGTTTCTAATTCTCTCTATTAGCTCATCCGCTTTTCCTTCAATTAAATTGATTTTGATCCCAGTTTGCTCTGTAAAACCTTCATATAACTGGTCGTCAGTATTATAGTGACGAGAGGAATAAATATTTACTTCTCCACCTATCTTGTCGTTTGGACTTGAAGCTGCATTTGAAGCTTGTTCTCCTTGTGAAGTTTGATTGCAAGCGACAATCAAAGCAGCAGTACTGATACCGATAAAAAACCTTCTAGAAAACTTATTTATATGGTTACTCATAAAAATTTACGCAATATAACTATTTGGAAATCGAAATATTTTTAAGATTTTCATCATACAGCTTTTGCTACATATTCTCAATAAGCTGAACGCAAAAAGATTTCAACTTTCTATTTTGGAACAGCTTTTTCAACTACATAAATTTTTCTAACCAGCTTTCTGTAGTGGAAAACCAAGACTTTCTCTTTGTTCCAAATAAAGTTGCGCCACCTGTCGAGCCATGCTGCGAATCCTACCTATATAGCGAGTCCTCTCTGTAACAGCAATTACTCCTCTTGCATCCAATAAATTAAAACTATGAGAACACTTGAGTACATAATCCAAACTAGGAACAACCAAACCCCGTTCGATTAACTGCTTTGCCTCTTTCTCATAAAGAGAAAACAGATTGAACAATAAATCGGGATCTGACGCTTCAAAGTTATAAGTACATTGTTCTATTTCTCCTTGAAGAAAAATATCTCCATAATTCAGGCGATCGTTCCATTTTATTTTGGTAATAGCATCTACATTTTGCAGATACATTGCTAATCTTTCCAATCCATAAGTAATTTCAATCGACACGGGACGACAATCAATTCCTCCACACTGTTGAAAATAGGTAAACTGAGTTACTTCCATCCCGTCTAACCACACTTCCCAACCCGCACCCCAAGCACCAACTGCAGCATCTTCCCAGTTATCTTCGACAAAACGAACGTCATGATCTTCGGGGTTAATTCCTAATCCTCGTAAGGAATCCAAATAAATTTCTTGAATATTGTCTGGGGAAGGTTTTATCAGTACCTGATATTGATAATAGTGTTGGAAACGATTAGGATTTTCTCCATATCTGCCATCAGTAGGTCGGCGACAGGGTTCTACATAGGCAACCGACCAAGGTTCTGGTCCTAATGCTCTCAAAAATGTGCTGGGATTTTTTGTTCCTGCGCCTTTTTCTGTGTCATAGGGCTGAACGACCAAGCAACCGCGATCGCTCCAAAAATTATTCAAAGTAGCAATTACTTCCTGAAAAGATAGAGACATAAAAAAATCTAAATTAATTATCTGCCCAAACACCATAGCACGACTGAATTTGAGAACAGCAGAAAAAATAAACTACCAAAAGTTGAAAAAAAAGGGTTGACATTTAAAGTTAGTTTCCCTATATTGGT
>CAYXWE010000349.1:0-4908 GCA_964468145.1 uncultured Pleurocapsa sp. | reverse complement strand
AATTTTGTGACATTAATTCTTTAAATCTGACAAATAAAGCTTTAATGTACATTTTATAACGTTTCTATTGTACGAGCGCGGGTGGATTTGAACCACCGACCTACAGAACCGGAATCTGTTGCTCTATCCCCTGAGCCACGCGCCCTAGTATAAAACTGCAGTAATTTTATTTTTCCTATATTACTCTAGCTTAAAGCTTTTTCAGTGTATAAAATCTTAAGCTAAAGCTAAAAAAGACTTAATTGCTCGAGATCGGTACAACTGAGCCAAGATTTACCTTGTTCGATCTGCTCTTAAAGACGTTCAATCGGTAAAATTGCGATCGCTATTTTCAATTCTACTCAATTTATATATAGTGTTTAAAAATAAACTAAGCACCATATATGGTAGTTGATTAACGAGTAAGTTCCTTAACTTGTCACCAATGGATAAAAGCTTTTAGCTTTTTTTTGATAAAAATGGAGCCGAGCAGAGTCGAACTGCTGTCCAGACCAGCTATTCACTTGCTCATTCGTTCACAGGTTTAGCTCCTCTAATCCTCGGAGCGAGAACCATCAATTATCCCTGATGGTAGGATTCTTTGATAAAGTCTTTTCTTATTGGTCTACCAAAGAAAACCAGTAAGAGCATCCGTTGGGGTTTTGTCTTTAGCTCTTAACGGAGTCAAACTAAAGACGAGCAAATCTGAAAAGTTTTTTTCTAGATTTATGCAGTTACTGCACTACGCTCAAATTTTACGATGTTGTTTGCATCTATATTTAAGTTTGAGTCTGGATTAACGAGAGAATACTCACTCTCGACCTGAATCACGAGTTAGTTTTTACTAACCTGTCGAAACCTTTACGGCCCCTTGAAACACTAACCATTAAGCATTCATCATTTATCGATGCTTATTGTTATGTCGTGTTTCTTATTTTAGCTAACTTTCTATTTTTTGGAGCTAAAAATTTGAATTCGGTGGGTTGTACAAGGCTAATTTTAAATTCTCTTCAAGAAAATTCTGTCAATGGGTAATAATACATAGTCAACAAGACTTGCTTAACTTTTCTTAATTCAGGCGATCTCGGTTTGCTAAGAAACTCTGTAAGTATTGACTTGCTTGACTTGAAGATTTTAGGTTAAGGCTAAAATTGCGAAATTGCTACTATTTTCCAAATTATCATGCTATTTTGATTAAATTTTACCCTAACTGATGCAACCAAGTAAACTCGTTCTTTCATTCTCAATTAATCGCCTTAATATTTATTAACTTATTAATTTTTAATAGCGCAATCGTGTTAAATTCATAATTCTGAAAATCTAGCCAAAACATTACAAAACATTGAGTAGTACAGCCCCGACCATAGTTGAAGTTGAGATTCGTTTTAGACTATAAACTAGGTTGCTATGACCGCTTTTTGAGAAGACTGCTTTTAAAATATAAAAAAATCTATGTTTCCTATTAATCGTCCTCGTCGCTTGCGCCAACACCCCCAACTACGTCGCATGGTTCAAGAGACTTTAGTTACCGCCAACGATCTAATTTATCCTTTATTTGCCGTACCAGGATCTTCTGTAGCCAAAGAAGTTGTTTCCATGCCTGGAGTTTATCAGCTTTCGATAGACAAAATCGTAGAAGAAGCCAAAGAGGTCTACGATTTGGGTATTCCTGCAGTAATTTTATTTGGTATTCCTAGCGATAAAGATAATGATGCTACTGGTGCTTGGCATGACTGTGGTATCGTCCAAAAGGCTGCGACCGCGATTAAAGAATCTGTTCCCGAATTATTGGTGATTGCCGATACCTGTCTTTGTGAATATACCCCCCACGGACATTGCGGTTATTTAGAAACAGGGGATCTCACAGGTAGAGTTTTGAACGATCCTACCCTAGATCTTTTGAAGAAAACCGCCGTATCTCAAGCCAAAGCAGGAGCAGATATTATTGCTCCTTCGGGAATGATGGATGGTTTTGTCAAAGCTATTAGAGAAGGTTTAGACGAAGCAGGATTTATCAACACCCCCATACTTTCCTACGCTGCTAAATACGCTTCGGCTTATTATGGCCCATTCCGCGATGCTGCCGAATCTGCACCTAGTTTTGGCGATCGCCGTACCTATCAAATGAATCCTGCCAACGGTACAGAAGCTATTAAAGAAATTAAACTAGATATTGCCGAGGGGGCAGATATGCTGATGGTCAAACCAGCTTTATCCTATATGGATATAATTTGGCGAGTCAAAGAAGCCACCAACCTCCCTGTTGCTGCCTACAACGTTTCGGGGGAATACTCTATGGTCAAGGCTGCTGCACTTAATGGCTGGATCGATGAGAAAAAAGTTACCCTAGAAACCCTAACTAGCTTCAAACGTGCGGGTGCAGATTTAATTCTTACCTATCACGCTAAAGATGCAGTACGTTGGTTAGCAGAATAATAGTTGTCTCGATGTTTAATCTTCAATGATAAATGAAGCCAGGGATTCTCCCAAGTTAATCAATTTCTACACTTCTCCCATTGGTAAGAAAATTATTACTGGAATAACGGGGTTGGGTTTATCTCTGTTTGTTTTATTTCATGCAGGGGGGAATTTAACCCTATTAGCTAGTACCAAAGCCTACAATCAATTAGCCCATTTTCTAGAAAGCTTGGGGGTGTTGCTCTATTTAATTGAGTTTATTTTATTGGGGTTAGGGATTTTCCATGCTGTAGTAGGAATTAGGATTAAGTTGAATAGCTTACAAGCAAGACCTGTTGATTACAGTCAACTCAAAAGCGCAGGAGATCCCAGCAAACAGTCCTTTAGCTCTCGTACCATGATGATTACGGGGACAATATTGTTAGGTTTTTTAGTCTTGCATTTAGCAACATTCAAGTTTGGTACTTACTACACCACCGTGATTGATGGGGTAGAGATGCGGAACTTATCCCGTTTGGTAATCGAAAAATTTCATTACCCCCAATACGCTTTTGGTTATACCGGAGTAATGGTAATGTTGGCAGTCCACTTACGCCACGGTCTTTGGAGTGCTTGGCAATCAATTGGCGTACTCAACTCCAAAGTCAGTCCTTTAATTTATACCTTTGCTCTAGTGTTGGCGATTTTAATTGCGATCGCCTTTATTATTTTGCCTCTGAGTATTTATTTCGGCATGATTTCTAGCTAACAAACTCAATATTGGGAACTAGAGGATCTTTAACAATTGCAAAACCGTCATAACTCCAACGTTCGAGAAGACTTTTTAACTGGATGGGAGATGCAGTTTCTACACTCAGGCGATCGCTATACTCTTGACCGTGGGTATTAATATAGCTAAGAGCATCGTAATCGGCATTAAACACTAACAAATAACTGGCTTCACTTCCATTTTTTTGGGGCAAACGAGCGACTAAGTATTTGCCATCTTTTTTAGAACGAATTAGATAATTGATTTGTAATAACATCCTTATTATTATTTGAAATCTATTTAAGGTCTGCCAAACTAATTTTAGGATCGACGGTTTTCAACAGCAGATCTGCTAGTAAATTACCGACAATCAACATGGTTGCACCCATCATTAAGCTAGCCATAACCAAATACTTATCTTGAGCAGTCACCGCCTGTAAAGTCAGACGACCCAACCCTGGCCAATTAAAAAAGAATTCTGCGATAAACGAGCCACCGAGCAAACTAGCAAACTCAAACCCCAACAAAGTAATCAAAGGATTAATGGCATTGCGTAGGGCGTGGACGTAGATGACCTTATTTTCTGGTAAACCTTTAGCTCTAGCAGTTTGAATATAGTCTTGACGCAGCACGTCTAATAATTGCCCTCTAGTCAAACGTTGTAATCCTGCGAAGCTAGTAATGCTCAGGGCGATCGTTGGTAATATCATGTGCCAGCCAATATCAAGAATTTTACCCAAAATAGATAATTCATCGTGATTGATACTAGTCATCCCACCAACAGGAAACAAGGGCGATAAAAACTGAGCAATTACCAAAAATATTAAAGCGGTAATAAAGCTAGGAAAGCCCTGTCCGAAGTAACTCAATACTCTTAAAACTTTATCCACGGCGGTATTTTGTTTTACCGCACTCAAGATTCCTAAGGGAATTGCGATCGCCCAAGTAATAATAATCGAAGATAATGCCAGTAATAAAGTAGCAGGAATGCGCTCGACCAACAATGAAGAAACCGAGCGAAAATAAACAAAACTCTGACCGAAGTCGAGACGACTCACCACCCGCCATAACCAGCGAAAATATTGAATTATAGGCGGTTTATCCAAGCCAAACTGCTGGGTTAGTTCGGCAATTCTCTCAGGAGTAATTTGGGGATTTTCCTTGAGGGTATCGAGGTAATTTCCTGGTGCAAGCTCGACAATAAAAAAGCACAATGCAGAAGCTAATAATAGAGTCAAAGCACCCTGAGATAATCTTTTAAATACATAAAGACTGGTTTCATTAGTCAATACATTTTGGAAAGAAGATAGGGGCGAGGGGAGCGAAACATTATTACTTCTAGTCATAGAGCTTGTTAACTAAGCAATGTAGGCAGCAATTAAAAATAAACTATCTACTAAGATAGTACTCAATACTGCTCCTGCAAATGCCCACCAGTGTAATTCGCTTTTTCTCAAAGACCACCAGCTAACAGCCAAAAGCAAATTAACTAAGACAATCGCCCAACTAATACCCCAAGGAGTTTGTACTTGAGCTAGAGCAGACTTTAAAATTGGCGTAGCTAACGCAGGATCGACATCTACAGTCATCAATTCGCGCCAGTAGGGGATAACATTAGTCAGATAAAAATAAAAATCTGTAATCGCCGTACCTAAAAGCGAACCTAAATAAAAGAAATTTCCTATTTTGCCCCATCCTCGCCAAATGCACCACAGAGCAACAGGCAAACCAATAGACTCAATGGGGATATGAATTAAAGGCTC
>CAYXWE010000348.1:0-4909 GCA_964468145.1 uncultured Pleurocapsa sp. | reverse complement strand
TCTGGATTGATAATTGCGGTCATGTTCCCCATCTCGAACAACCTCAAATCACCGCCGAAGCAATTTGGGAATTTACCAATAGTTAATAAAATTAATTATTTAAAGCAAAGTCCAATCAGAAAAGGTTGCTGCTTGTCCGCAGGGTTGTCCCTGTTCGTCACTAAGATTCCAGATTATCGCCTGGGCGATCGCAAATCTCTGACCTGTGGTAGAAATTCTCACTCCTTGATAGTTATCAATATAACCTTGCTTTGCTGCCTGTTGGAGCATTTTTGCTCTAGTTTCTCTATTTTCTGCTTCTGCACTCAATCGCGATGGGGTTTGAATCAATTCATCCCAACTTATCGACCATAGTTGCAAAGCTGTTTGATTGCCATAGTTAAAGATCGGATCGGCTTGAGTACCGTGAGAAACCAAGGCGAAGGGTGCATTAAATAAGGCTTCGGATAGTGCTTCTGGGGTTGAGTCGATATTTATTAATGGTTTATTTAATAGCTGTTGATAACTATTTGCTAAGATTTGACTCCAACGAATAATTTCAGCTTGTTGCCAAACTGACAAGCCATTACACATTTAGTTTATTAATTAGGATTGAATGACAATTTAAATCATAAACTTTTATGGTCAAACAAATATTTGAATGCCTCCTTACTATCATTAATCACTTACAGGATTGAGAGAGACACTTTCAAGGCGAGTCGTACCATCCATAAACCACACCGAATTTTTTTCTGCGTATTCGTTACCCCAGAGGATATCGGTTTGATTGTCACCATTAAAGTCGCCAGTACCTTTGATATCCCAATCAGAATCCTCTACCAAATCGAGACTGATGCGACCAATTTTAGTCGTACCATCCATAAACCACACCGAGTTTTCACCCGTGGTATTGTTGCGCCAAAGAATATCGGTTTTACTGTCACCATTAAAGTCACCAGTACCTTTGATATCCCAATCTGGATAATCTACTGAATTGAGAGTACGAACTTCGATTTTATCTACACTATCCATAAACCATACCGAGTTTTCACCTGTAGTGTTGTTGCGCCAAAGAATATCGGTTTTACTGTCATTATTAAAGTCACCAGTACCTTGAATATCCCAATTGCGGTTATATGTTAACTCCAAATTAGTGCGATCGATTTTGGTCGTACCATCCATAAACCAGATTGAGTTCTTTTCTGCGTATCCATTACCCCAGAGGAGATCGGTTTGACCATCACCATCGAAATCTCCACTCCCTTTGATATCCCAATCTGGATAATCTACTGAATCTATAGATACGACTTCCTGGGAATTAAGATCGTTCATTAACAAGATCGAATTATTACCAAGTAAATTATTGCGCCGAATCAAATCGGTTTGACCATCACCATCGAAATCTCCAGTACCTATAATATTTAGAGGTGCTGCAACATCATTCCATTGCATGTCATAGCTAGTACCAGTGTCACTGTAAGAATCAACTTTTAAATAATAATCCCCCCCACCAGGGAGAATTTCTTCTATAGTTTGAGGTTCGTCAATATTAAACTTATTAACATAATTCTCTTCTTCATCAAAAACCGTTAGGCTAATTTCATCGTCAGCTTCTAGATCGAGTACGAGTTTTTCAAACCCTTCTTCTACAGAGATTTTGTACCAATCGCGATCGTATTGAATACCAGCCCCATCAAGATTGCTCAACCAAGTTGCGGGATAATTACTCAAGTCATAAGCATCTTCTAATATATCGTTTGGTTCGTAATTATCGTCAATAATTTCTAGGCTACTCCACTGTAAGTCATAGGTATTGCCAGCATCACCGTAATAATCGTCATAATAGACTTGTAAATAATAATCCCCCCCGCCAGGGAGAATATCTTCTATAGTTTCAGATTCATAAATGTAGAAATTATTAATGTAATTCTCTTCTTCATCATAAACCGTTAGGCTAATTTCATCGTCAGTTTCTAGATCGAGTACGAGTTTTTCAAATCCTTCTTCTACAGAGATTTTATACCAATCATTATCGTATTGAATACCAGCCCCATCAAGATTCCTCAACCAAGTTTCGGGATAATTACTCAAGTCATAAGCATCTTCTAATGTATCGTTTGGTTCGTAATTATCGTCAATAATTTCTAGGCTATTCCACTGCAGATCGTAGGTGTTACCAGCATTATCATAATAAACTCTTAAGTAATAAGTTCCCCCACCAGAGAGAATTGTATTTATATATTCGTTGTCAACAACTCCAGCAGAACTAGTAATCCCATTACCATTTTCATCTAAAACTTGTATATCTATATCACCATCTGCATGAGTAAACTGTAGATCTACTACTAAGTTTTCAAACCCTTCTTCAACAAATATTTTATACCAATCGTTATCGCTTTGAACTCCCAAGCCATCGATATCGCTCAACCAAGTTCCTGAATAATTACTCAAGTCATAAGCATCTTCTAGACTATTATTAACTTCATATAGATCGTCCATAATTAATCTCCCACATTAGTTGTGATTTACATCACAATTCTAGATAAAAGAAATATAAATGACATCCGTGCATCTATCAAAAGATATAGGTTAAAATATGTATTTCGATCTTTATTGTTACTAAAAAAATATCTCGATCTTTTTTATTAAATATCTCTAATTTTAGGTTTTTATCGATCGATAATAGTTGAAAATACGGCGGTTTATACGTTAATTTCAAATGGTAAAATTCGTCCGCAGATGAACGCAGATAGATTTATCGGCTTCCTTTAGATTTAAATGGATAATGTGCTAAACGATAGAGCAAAATGCTGCATTGTAAATTAGGAGTTTAAATAGTGTCTATTTCTTAGGCGATCGCGATACTATTATTGATTTTTAGTCATGCTATTTGCTTGTGTTTTATATGCGTTATATCGCTTAAACTGTACAAATCTTTTATCGCTCGAACAATAGATATTCAAGATTCAGTTATTTTATTATTAATGATTTTTTATTTCGTGGCGATCGCTTTCTTTGTACCCCAAGATTTAGATCGATATTCTGTAATTGCAACTGCTTTATCGGCTTTATTTCTTTCAATTGCCAGAATTATAGAAATAAAACATTACCCATCTACTCTGGGAGAATTAGCATTTAATATTATTTTAGACCCTAGCACAATATCGATCGCGACCAATAGTTGGGGATAAGAAAGTAATATTTATGCAGATTCTTTATCTCAATTACTATGTTTATTAGCTATAGTATTTTTTTATCTGGCAAATAATTGGTATCAATTGGAAATAAAAGAGCAAGGAATTTACTACAACAAGTCTTTAAACTGGGAGCGAATAAATAATTGGCAGTGGTCTAAAAATAATAAATTTATAATCGTTGAATATCGCGTTCGAGGCGATTGAACATTGAACTGGCGAACATTGAACATTTTGGTTTCAAGCTGCCGTCACCTCTTCCTTTAGGAAAAAAAAGATTTGGGAGAAGGATTTAAGCCCTCGAACAAGCGAATGATAAATGATAAATTAAATGACTCATTGTGTATTCGATTCAACTTTATTTTTTAAAGTTTCCTGAGAATTTATTCTTATTTTTTTGGCATATTTAATGTCTTGTATAGTTGAGAGTTCTATTAATATATCCAAAGGAGTGCAAGAGTTTTGCGAAATAGCTTTGAGAAATCTATGATTTTTTTCGGCAGCTTTTTCAATTATTAATGAAATATCGGTAGTATTAATTAATTCTCTCTCCATTACTAAATCAAAATATTGCTGTATAAGTTCCGAACCAGATTCGATTGTTGCTATTAAATCTAGAAAAGGTTGTGTTTTAGGATTATCTTTATCTAGAATATTAATTAAACTCGATAGAAGCCAAGAACTATATTGATATCTATTAATATGTTTGACAAATTTGGAGACTGAAATACTTTCTGACAAATAATAATACCGTCCGACAGTAATAATTGCTTCTAAGCAACCGTCGTGCTTGGCAATCAGATCGATTAAAAAGTTAATTGGTTGTTTTCGATGAGATAGGGCAGAAATACATTTATTTTCATTGAGTAATTCATATAATAGGGTTTCGGGGAAATCTTTATGGGAAACAAAATTATCTAAAATGTACTCTCCCTCGCTTCCTTCATCGAGTAAAATATTTTTAATGCGAATCATCTCAGATTTATCGATCGCTTTTAAATTATCAATAGCATCGGAAATTGCATTAATTGTTTTTAATTCATTACCATCTTGAGATGCAATCTCTCGAAATAAAACAGATCTACTCTCATCATCTAAAATAAGAGCGATAATATTATTATGGGTAATCTTCATCCCTTAATTTTCCAATAAAAAAGTAGGATCGACTTTACAACAATCCTACTTACAGTGAATTTCATAACGAATAAGTACCGAGGCAATTTTTATTTTCGGTTAAGCCAATTATTTATCTGTGTTTATCTGTGGACTTGTATTGTCACAGATCGCGCCCGCAAACCCCTGTATCTATAGAGATCGGGAATAGTATGTAAAAACAGACAAATGACAAAGAACTAATAACAGCAAATCTAGCTGTAATAATTCCCACAAATAAAATAAAATTGCTAGATCGATTGCGACTTTAGTTTTATCCTGGCAATTTCTTCCCTAACAATTGATTGGTTAACTTAGGATCGGCACGCCCGCTAGTTTTCTTCATTACTTGTCCGACAAAGAAACCTTTGAGCTTAGTTTTACCGCCACGAAACTGTTCCAATTCTTTAGGATGAGCAGCAATTACCTCATCAATAATCTTTTCAATTTCTCCCGTATCAGAAATTTGAATCAAGCCTTTTTTCTCAACCAAAGCTTTAGCAGAACCACCTTTAGTTAATAGTTCGGGTAATATTTCTTTCCCAATTTTTCCGCTAATCGTACCTTCGGATATCAAGCTAATT
>CAYXWE010000347.1:0-4923 GCA_964468145.1 uncultured Pleurocapsa sp. | reverse complement strand
TCAAACCTGGAGATAAGGTGATTCCGCTATACACCCCCGAATGTCGCGAATGCGAATATTGTTTGAGCCAAAAGACCAATCTGTGTGAGGCAATTCGCAGCACTCAGGGTAAGGGAGTAATGCCTAACGGTACGAGTCGATTTTCTCTTGGTAAAGAGAAACTCTATCATTACATGGGGACATCTACCTTTGCTAACTATACTGTTTTGCCAGAAATTGCAGTTGCCAAAATTCGCGATGATGCCCCATTAGATAAAGTATGTTTGATTGGCTGCGGAGTAACTACAGGTTTGGGTGCGGTGACCAATACTGCCAAAGTTGAGCCAGGATCGAATGTAGTGGTGTTTGGTTTGGGCGGTATTGGTTTAAATGTCATCCAAGGGGCGAAAATGGTTGGTGCGAGCAAAATTGTCGGTGTAGATATTAATTCCGACAAGCGAAAAATGGCAGAACTTTATGGCATGACACACTTTGTTAATCCTCAAGAAATCGACTGCGATATTGTGTCGTATTTAGTAGAGTTAACGGGCGGTGGTGCAGACTATAGCTTTGAGTGTATTGGTAATGTGCAAGTGATGCGACAGGCTTTGGAATGCTGTCATAAAGGTTGGGGTGTTTCTACTGTGATTGGAGTAGCGGGTGCGGGAGAAGAAATTAGCACTCGTCCTTTTCAGTTGGTTACGGGAAGAGTATGGCAAGGTTCGGCTTTTGGCGGTGCCAGAGGTCGTACAGACGTGCCTAAAATAGTCGATCTGTATATGGAAGGCAAAATTAATATTGACGATCTCGTTACTCATACTATGCCAATAGAGCGTATCAATGAGGCTTTCGATCTGATGCACAAAGGAGAATCCATTCGTAGTGTCGTCACGTTCTAATTGAAGAGCCTTCAATGCCTATAACTAAAGCCATCACTACGAGCAAAATCTATTTTATAGTCATTCTAAATAAGAACCATATTCATACTTACGAACTAGTGATTTAACTTGTCCTAACTAATTTACGCACTGCGATAGTTTGTTCCCTCGCTCATTGAATGAATTATTGCCCAAAAATCTATATCCTTCTACCGATCTATTTTTTCAACGCCTTTGCTATCGTTAGATCGATAAATTTAACTTTAATCGTAATTTTTTAAAGCAATTGTAGTAATGGCATCTCAATACATTGTGGTAGTCGGATGTGGGCGTTTGGGGTCAATTTTAGCTTCTCGCCTCAGCAGTCAGGGAAATAGCGTAGTGGTAATCGATCCCTATGAAAATTCCTTTAATAATTTGAGCAGCGACTTTAGCGGATTTCAGATTACTGGCGATGCTTCAGAAATCGAAGTATTGCGCAGTGCCAAAGTCGATCGAGCAGATTCTTTACTTGCTGTTACAGATAAAGACAATATTAATCTGATGGTGGCACAGGTAGCAAAGAATATCTTTCAAGTTGGTACTGTCTTGGCACGAGTTTTCGATCCTGCCAGAGAAAAGATTTATCGCGACTTTGGTATCGCTACCATCAGCCCAACGCAGCTTTCTGCCGATGCTTTTGTGGCTAACCTTCCCAGCTAAATCACCAAGATATTAATATATCAATTATGAAAATTATTTTAATTGGCGGGAGCAAATTGGCTTATTTTTTAGCCAAACAATTTGCCAGCAAAAATTATTACACAACTATTATTAATCCAAATTTAGAAGAAGCAAAAAGCCTATCGCGGACTTTGAAGGCAACCGTTATACACGGACAGGGTAGTAATCCTACAACCTTAGGCAAAGCTGGCGCATTACAGGCTGATGTAGTTCTATCTCTGACTACTCATGATGAAGATAATCTAATTGCCTGTCAAATTGCTCAAAAGGAATACGGCGTACCTCGCACTATTGCTTTGGTCAACGATCCTGAAAATCAGCCAATATTTGAGAAGTTGGGTATTACCGTTGCGTTTTCTGCTACCCAAATCATTGCTAGTCTAATCGAACAGCAAACCGCTTCGAGTGATATTCAAAACTTGCTTCCCATCGCGGAGGGAAAGGTTAACGTCACAGAAATAGCTTTATCACAAAACAATTCAGTAGTCGGTAAAACTATTGATGAATTGCAGCTACCCAATGGTACTTTGATTGCCTGTATTCTGCGCCAGGGGGAAGTAATAGTTCCTAATGGTGAGAATAGCTTAGAGAGTTTAGATCGTTTGATAGTAATCGGTCAACCAGAAAGTTACGGGCAGTTAATGCGCTCGCTGTGCAGTGAATAATTAATAATCAATAATTAATAATCAAAATGTTACTCGAAAGGAAAAAAACTAATCGCTACAGTCGATTTCTGCGCCAGCGTTATCGAGCAATTGTAGGATATACAGGTTTTATTTGCGCGATCGCAGGACTAGTAATTCTTTCTCCTTTGCTCGCTTTAATTTTCTATCCTGAAGAAATAAATTTGGCTTGGGGGTTTGCTTTACCCGGACTAATTTTGACTTTAGCAGGTGGTTCGCTATGGCGGTTTTTTGCGCCAAAAAAAGTAATTAGTATTTCTTTGCCAGAAGGTTCGGTAATTGTAGTTTTAGCCTGGCTCGTGGCGATCTCCGTTAGCATGATTCCTTTTATGCTGATTCAAGGATTGAACTTTAGTCAAGCAGCATTTGAATCTACTAGCGGTTGGACGACTACAGGCTTATCTGTCGTTGATGTTACTCAAGCTTCTAAATTGATTTTGCTCTATCGCAGTAATATCGAACTAGCTGGTGGCGGTGGGTTTGCTATCATCGCCCTGAGTGCTATTTCTGGACTTTCGGGGGCAGGATTAGCCTCTGCAGAAGGCAGAACAGAACAGCTTGCTCCTAACGTCAGGCGATCGGCTAAATTGGTTTTAAGTATCTATTCTGGCTATGCGGTAGTCGGTATTTTAGCACTAGTGCTAGCGGGGATGGGGTGGTTTGATGCGGTCAATCATTCTTTTGCGGCTCTCTCTACGGGCGGATTTTCAACCCGCACTGATTCGATTGGCTATTGGGATTCTCCTGCTATCGAAGCGGTTACTATTATTTTGATGATTTTTGGTACGCTCAATTTTCTAACTAGCTATTTCTTATTGCGAGGCAAATTTAAGTCCGTAATTCGCAATGGGGAAGTCAGATTGATGGCTTTGGTTGTTCCCTTATGTGTTTTAATCGTTCTCTTGGGCGTTAGCGTTAACCTTTATGAAACTATTGGCAAAGCAATTAGAGTATCCATCTTTGAAATCGTTTCTGCCCTCTCTACAACTGGCTTTTCGACTGTAGGTTATGGCGATTGGAATAGCCTGGGGTGGACGATTATGATTATTCTAATGCTGATTGGTGGTGGTACCGGGGCTACTGCAGGAGGTATCAAACAATTTAGAATTTATGCCCTTTATCGCGCGCTGCTTTGGGAAGTAAAGCGGATGATGCAGCCCAAAAATGCGATTACCGAACCAAGTTATTGGCAAGGCGATCGCCGTAGTTTTCTTGACGATAGCCAGATTCGCACCATAGCAATGTTTCTCTTTTTATACTTTTTGGTATTTTGTTTTGGAGCGATCGTTACCGCAGGCTACGGTAATTCTATCCCCGATAGTCTATTTGAATATGCTAGCAGTCTAAGTACGGTGGGGCTTTCTATTGGCGTAACTTCAGGGGATGCACCTATAGGTTTACTGTGGACGCAGATTGTAGGAATGTTTCTCGGTCGTTTAGAATTTTTTACAGTTGCGATCGGTATTATTTGCTTGTTTAAAGATATTCCTTCAGTTTTATTTGGCAAATAGACTATAGCGTTCGGGGATCGTTCGTGAAAATTTATTTTTAATAAACCACGGAGCGGTGCGATCCCCTTCGGGTTCGTTAGTTGCAGGAGAAGCGGGAAACCCCCTCCGCGTCGAGCGTAAGAGGGCAAATCCCGCGTCGTCCGAAGGCGCAAGAGAATGCTGACCAAGAGAGAAGAGAGAGTTGAGGAGCGAATCAACCCCGATTGCCCCTGAATGCGAGCGTAGGTCTTCTCTCATAGGCGATCGAAAATGTTCAAGCGTTTTGTAACTGTCCCGTAAAAAGATTGGCTTCTGGTAGGGAAGAACCTTCTTCTACCGAAGAATCTACCATCAACTGTAATACTTCCTTGCCATTTTGTAATGCTTCTTCGTAGGTGTCTCCATAGGTTTGGCAAAGTTCTCCCCATTCGGGTAGAGTAACCACAAAGCAATTATCTTTTGTTGACCACTGAATTACCATACTATAATTCAACATTTTGGTTTTTGTCTTCCTGTAATACTAAAGATTGAAATTTAACTATATCGAGCGCATTTTTTAAGTAACTACTCAATGTTAAATAAAGATCCCCATAACGTCATCTAAAAGCCAATGAATCAAGATCTTCGAGCGATTTCAGCAGTAATATTTGACATGGATGGTTTATTGATCGATTCTGAACCTCTTTGGCAAGAAGCAGAAATATTAGTTTTTCAGCAAGTCAATATTACTCTAACAAACGAATTGTGTCTGCAAACCAAAGGCTTGAGAATTGATGAAGTGGTGGACTATTGGTATCAAAAATATCCCTGGACAAATTTATCCAAGCAGCAAGTCGAGGAGTTAATTGTAGATAAAGTGATTGAATTAATCGATCTCAAAGGCGAAGCTTTACCAGGAGTCGATAAAGCGATCGCTTTTGTACGACAAAAACCAGTTAAAATTGCTTTAGCTTCATCTTCAGCATTAAAAATAATTAGGGCTGCACTAGATAAATTAAATGTGAGCGATGTTTTTACTCAAGTCTATTCTGCAGAGTCGGAAATACTCGGCAAACCTCACCCAGGAGTATATCTAACTACCGCTAATAGATTAGGCGTTGCACCCCAACAATGTCTGGCATTAGAAGATTCAATTAAGATTAAAAAAGATATTGAAAGAAAACTTAAAAA
>CAYXWE010000346.1:0-4924 GCA_964468145.1 uncultured Pleurocapsa sp. | reverse complement strand
TAAAAAATTCATCGCTTTTAGGTTAGATACTTACTAGTTGTTTTAATTTCTGCAACCCAGGAATGGTAGTTTCTTTCTCTTGAGCCAATACTACTCGATCGAGAATTAAACTAGAAGAATCGACTTCTTGTAAGTCTCGGCATCTTTGGGTCTTAATCATAGTAATTTGACTAGTGATAACAAAACTGACGAAAGAGGCGATCGCAATTACGGGTAGCATTGCCGTACCTGAAAGTACGCTTAAAATAATACTAGTGCTGACGGGAGTTTTGGTTACAGCGACATTGACTGCTGCCATCAAGCAAACCATTCCCACCGTAGGATGAATTTGAGGTACTGCTAGAGATACCGCATAACCGACGTTAGCACCAATAAAAAATAAAGGGAAGATAAAACCGCCTAAAAAACCAGAATGAAGGGTAAAACTGATGGCAAACATCTTCGCTACGGCGATCGCCAACAATAAACCAACACCCAAACCAGCCCCCGTTTCAATTACAGTTTGAATCTGTGCTTCGCTAAAAAATAGAGTCTGGGGGAAAGCCAAAGCAATTAGACCAATTGATAAACCACCCAAGGTTGCTAGGACGATTGGATAATGTTCCAAAGATTTTAGCAACTTACCAATGAGTCGGAAAATAACGATAAACATCACTGCCAAACCAGCACCAATTACGCCCAAAATCAAACCTTCTAATAAATTTTGGGGAGAAAGGGCGGGAACTTCTTCAAAATGGTAAAAACCGCCGATAGTTATACCCGTGTTGAGTCGGAATACGGCAAAAGAAAAAATAGCTGCAATAATCGAAGGCGCGATCGCTTCAAAATACTGTAAGCCTCGACGATGAGGAATCTCTAGGGCAAACAAAGCAGCCCCTATCGGTGCGCCAAAAAAAGCTCCCAAAGCTGCACTCATCCCGCAAAATGTGAGAATCCTGACAGAAGTTTTCGCCAGTTTCAATCTTTCCCCCAACCAGCTACCAAAACTACCATTAACTTGAACCAAAGGTGCTTCTGGGCCTGCACTTCCACCAGAAGTAATGGCAATCAAAGAAGTAACTACCATCGCGGGACTTTTGCGGATATCAATCTTACCAGGATTATGAATTTTATCTACTACCTGAGCCATTTCCCCAGGCAGACCAAAGAAATAAAGAGCCAGACCAACGCACAATCCACCAATAGTAGTAGCAATCCAGACATAGTTGCTAACTCCCAGCCAACTAGGAAAATGAGGCTTAACTATTTCGGGTAGGGTGTGCCACATACCGTGCATCATGGTTTCTAGTACGAAGTAATAAATGGTAGCAACCATCCCGCCAAAGATCCCGATGACTACCGCACACAAATAAAGCTGTGAGTAAGTCAGTTGTCGATCGCTGTTGGTACTTTCTGTGCTGTGGTTGTTTTCATGGCGATCGCTCATCTCAATCTGACCGTTAGACGACATAGTGACTGACTCCTAATATTGGGTAAAAATCTGCTAGTTTTTATACTTTTAGAAACTGAATAATAATTGTTAAAATTCGTGCTGGCTCTCGCTCCAATTCTGTCTGTATCGTCATAGCCAAAAGTGACTCAAGTTAAATCAATAATCTTGAAATACAGCTAAGTTTGCAGCTCAAATACTTGCCCATTATTTATTTAAAAAGGCGATTTTGTGGATATTATCATTGTTGTTGTGAAAATTATTAGCTTCGATTTGAGACTAATTAATTATCAAACTTAGTGCCTTTTCCTATTTAAAAAATGTATCTAAAAGTACACACAATCTGTTATACAGCTTTTTTAAAAATTTCTTTATATTTATTAATATTTCTTTTTCCGTCCGTTTGCTGTCGCAACGCCTTGTAGTGATAACGGCATTGAACGATAACTATATATCCCTCTTCTGTCACTTTCCGAAAACTTTGGTTATTTGAAAATAATGTAATCCTTATATAATATGCAGGGCTATTTCACTCACTTTTATAGTTTGATTAAACTTACCATAACTACATTACCATTGAGAATGAAATAGCCCTGTATAATATGCGATTTGTCTGTTATCAATGGACAATTGATAATTGATAATTATTTAATTTGGTTTAAGACCTCTGTTTTTAAGGAGAAATAAAAATAAAAATTTTCCCTTTGATTCAATCCTCTTCTTTTAAGGAGAGGTAATTGTCCATTGTCCAGTCAAAGGCGATCGACAATAATAAGATTTACCCCAGATGGGAACTGCTGAAATTGAAGATTAGCGTTAACCTTTCTATCACCTGGCTCGCGTTCGTCTGTATCTTCAAAAGTTATTTCGTAGTTCCCCTTGCTTGGACTTGTTCCATCTCCCTCAAGAACTCTAAAGCCTGTGATAATTTTATCAGGAGTGTAAAACATTCCATCAACTACTCCTTCTTCCTTTCTTAGACCCCTCAAACTTTTGGGTATACGAGTTGTCCCGTTGGCAAATCGAAGTTCTACTCGATAACCTCCACTACAGGCAGCAGCACCATCATCAGTTAGGGACTCTAGTTCGGCAATTGAGTCTAAACTTTCCCAAGATATTTGGTTTTGATTTTTTTTCATTTTACTTTTTAATGTTTATTTTACAAACACACTCTTAAGAGTAGTATAGGACCAAAATATCATATCTTGACTGTACAAATGGATGTAATAAAGTTACTTAATTCATTTTGTTAATAAAATAAATTAAGTAAACACAACAAAATTTTCCTATTTAGTATTATCTGCGTGCCAAAAGATCGCCCGCATACAGGCTTCGGCAAACTCCATATTAATGCGATCGTGATTGAGGCGATGCAACAACTTGGGCATCTTCCCCGTTTCGCCCTTAGCAATAAATTCTAAATCAGTTTTTGTGTCTAAAAAATGTATTAAAAAAAACACACAATCTAAAATGCTGTGTTTTTATATATTTCTTTATATTTGTTAATTTACTTTCTGAATAATGTCATGATTTATCCATAAAAATGCTCTATAAATTAAGCTGTTTGTTATGTAAACAACACAACAAACAGCTTAATTAGTTAAATTTTTGCTTAACCCAAACTCAGCTTATCCGTTAAGCTGAACGATCTCGATACCATTAACCAAAGGATTTTGTATACCGTGTATGAAGTCAATGTTGAGAGTTCCATCCGATACCTTGACGGTGTTCCTAATTACTCCGCCAACCTCGTTTCCAAATTGTTGAGAAAGATCGACATCATTAAGATTAGTAGGTATGTTACCTTCAATTGCTACATCAAATATTCGCTCTCCCGCTTCACTAGTCTCCTCAAAACCATTACCCAGATACAAATTGACTTCATAAAGACCATTTTCTGATATATCAAAAGCCCATTGCATCTCAGAATCACCAGATTCATCCCAACGCTCGCTATCAAAGATTTGACCAGGAACAGTATTAGGTACGGTTGCTCCTGGCCCCACGGCTGGAAAAGAAGCAGTATTGTTACTGCCAGGGTTAGAGAGGAAAGAACTATTATTGCTAGCTGTATCTGCTGACCAAGCAATGTCTCCGTCGACAGCAGCAATTTGAGAACCTCCTGCATTGACTCGATAAAGTACAGTTTCAGAATTTCCAGAGTTGTTATTTTCTATAGAATTACTGCTCTCTACAGAGTTGTTATTCTCTATCGAATTGCTGCTCTCTACAGAGTTGTTATTTTCTATAGAGTTATTACCTTGTTCAAACTGCAAATATATTGGTTGAGTAACCGAGCCAATTGGTAGGTTGTCGTTTGTCGGATCGATCGCACTAGCTACAAAACCGAGGGGTAATCGATCTTCTTCTTCAACGTTAAAGTTAGGGACATTAGAAAAATCAAATAGATTGCTAATGTTTTGATTTTGACCAGTTAGTTGAATATCTACAGTTTGAAACTCTACGGCATTATTAGCAGGAAAATCGGATGCAGCCAAGGCATCTAGTTGAGATTGTAAAACTGGCTCAAAGTCTTGTTCCTGTCCTGTGCCATTCTTGAACGGCTCGAGACTTACGGGTAGAATAAAGCCTTTGGTCAATACTACTCTTGCTGTCTGTCCTGCAGACCCATTAATAATTACATTGGGGCCATTTCGATCGTAAGTTCCCACACCACCTGCGTCTAAGTTATTCACTGTCAGTGAAACGCTTGTATCTGTGGTGTCTTGAGTAGTCCAAGCTTGTGAGCCTGCCTGACTACCAGTACCTTGAAGTTGTCCTGTGGCAGTAGTGCCATCATCATAGGTAACTTCAAAAGTTGAGCCAATTAGCTCCGCGCCAGATACGCCACCAATATCCCAGGGTGTGTTGAAACCCTTCTCAAGGGTAGATTTATTTGCACCTGCAATTGAATTAGGATCCATATCGACAGAAAAACTGACCGTTTCTCCCGGTTCAAATCCACCTTTAACGTCTTCATCAAAATCCAGCCTAATACCTTCAAAACCTGCTGTACCACCCGTACCGATATAAGAATCTATTGTTACAGGAACAACTCCAGTGTTACCATCGGTGTTGATAGTCAATTCTTTAGAGCCTGTATCACCAGCTTTTCCAAAAGGATCGAAGACAGCATCGGGATAAAGAGCGTTGGTTACATCAAGCTCAACCTGAGTAATTGTTTTGTTTTCTGTATTGGAGATTTGGAAAGAGTTGCTAGCAAAGGTAGATGTTTGAATATTACTATTGCTATTAGCAGTTACTTTTAATATAGCCATCATTCAGACCTTATTTTGTTTAGTTCAATTTGCTTAATTCTGTTTCTAGCTGTTTACGATCGTCGTTTTGCGGATTTTTTCCCAGGATAAATGGCTTCGCCCTAGCTCTTAGCTCTTAGCTTCAATTAATGTGGGCGGTGCTTTTGCCTCGTCGGTACAAGTACTCGTCGGTCAACAGCCTGGGGAGACCCCAGGCTTACGACTCGTCAACAGTTCG
>CAYXWE010000345.1:0-4946 GCA_964468145.1 uncultured Pleurocapsa sp. | reverse complement strand
CCTGATGGTTGAAGAGAAATCAAATCGTCTCCCATGACTTCAATCCAAACCTTAGCACCGCAACTGAGAGGATTATCTGGTTGATAGACCACTCGACAGGGATAGGGAATCTCCAAGGCTTGCACGTACACATTCTCGATCGCTTTACCTTGATAACCTTTGTGGGGTATTTCAGAGCCATTATAGGTTTTAACGGAAATTACTGGTTTATGGTTTTGAGCGGTGGATTTATTATTCTGTTGAATGTGAATCTTGTTAATGTGAACGACAGTTCTTTTAGTCTGGGGTTTCTTGGTTTCCCATTGTCCTTTTCGACCTCTTTTTCCTGGGACTATTTGAGGCAAATCATCGATGAGGGGAATGAGCCAGTAGCGATCGCTTTTGTAAGCTCCGATGACTCGTCCTTTTTGTAATAAGCCTAATAAACGACGACGAGGGATATTTAACAGTTTTGCAGCTTGTGAAGTGTGTACGTACATATTTACTAACCTATATAGTGCATAATTTATTTGTACTAGTCTAAAGCGATCGCCAACATAAGTAGTAATATTTATATTTTCTTGGAAAATAACAAGAAAATTATTTCCTCTGTAGCTCTATTTAGCAATTCAACTAATATGAATAATAATATTGATTTCTCACCAAATAAAACCAAAAAAACTATCAATCATGACTCATTTTATTCGGAAAAAGCTATATTAAATACAAATCTGCCCGAAAGCGATTGCAACTTTAATCGAGCGGAAAATTTATCTGATTTCAATAATTCGTTAAAAGCTGACAATGTTCGAGACAGAATTACGCTCTTAATCAAAGCACTAGAATATGTTTACTAGAATAAATTCAAATATTGAACGTAAAAGCATTTTGTATGCAAAAAAGCGATCGCACAGAAGAACAGGCGATCGCTTTTTATTAAAATTTATTTAATTAAATTTGTAATTAAAAATTAGGCTGATGGCGAATTAGATTCAAAAATTCTTCGCGAGTTTTTTGCTCGTCTTGAAATACGCCAATCATCGCACTAGTAACAGTCCAAGAACCAGGTTTTTGCACCCCGCGCATCGACATACACATATGACTGGCTTCCATCACAACAGCTACCCCTTGAGGTTCTAAAATTTCCTGTACTGCTTCGGCGATTTGACGAGTGAGACGTTCTTGAACTTGCAAACGACGGGCGTACATCTCAACGATACGCGCTAGTTTGCTCAAGCCTACTACCTTTTGATTGGGAATATAAGCAACGTGCGCTCTACCCATAAAAGGTAACATATGGTGTTCGCAAAGACTAAAGAAATTGATATCTCTCACCAAGACCATTTCGTTGTGTCCTTCGTCAAAGATCGCTCCATTAACCAAGTCCTCTAGAGATTGATTGTAACCGCTAGTCAAATACTGCATCGCTTCAGCGACTCGCTTGGGAGTCTTCAGCAATCCTTCTCGTTCTGGATCTTCACCTACCGACTCTAGCATAGTGTAAACTGCATCCATCATTTTTTCTTTGGCAGCTTCAGTCATAGCTTTAATTTGAGGCGTTTGACCGTTATGGGTGTTGCGGTCGGGTCTACTAGCAACCTGCTCTAACAGACTAGATTGTAGTGGGTTAGAACCGTTGGTATTTAATGATTCAGAACGACTAGAACCATTAGAAGAAACTGTTGTCATAATATATTAATTTGAGTAAAACTCTATTCTCTTGCTACTAAAATTTATCGATCGATATTGTTTATAAAGCCCCTCCACTGGGCATCACTATCGTAGATTCTACTACCGCTTGACTGGGTAATAAAGCTGTGTGGAGTATTGATTGGGCAACAATTTCTGGGGTTAGCATGGCATCTCGATTAAAATCTGCCCGTACGCTATCCGTATCCCAGATAGGAGTATTGACCGATCCTGGAGAAATAGTAACGGTACGAATACCGTTTTCTCTTTCTTCTACCGACAGGGCTTTGCTCAATGCCACTAATCCTGCCTTGCTAACACCATACAAACCCCAATTGGGAAAGGCATTAAAAGCAGCAATAGAAGCAACGTTAATAATCGTTCCCGAACTGCGATCGCGCATTTGAGGTAAAACTCCTTGAATGCACTGGAACACGCTAGTGAGATTGAGATTAAGTACTTTTTGCCAATCTTCTAGAGGAGTATCCCTCAAATAATTGGTGTAACCCATCCCTGCATTGTTGACTAAAATATCTATAGGGCCAAACTGGTTACAAATCTCGCCGATCTGTTGTTTGACCCGATCTATCTCTGCCAAGTCCATGGGATAGATGTCTACTTTTACTTGAGTTTCCAAAGCTTCAATCTCTTCGGCTACAACCTTGAGCTTATCGGCAGAACGGCTTACTAAAGCAACCCCAATACCCGATTCAGCAAAGGCTAAGGCAGTCGCTTTTCCTATACCACTACTTGCACCTGTCACTATTGCTCGTAGTCGATCTGAGGGTGGATTCATTATTGTTTGTGATGGTTAACCAAACTAACTTAATTATAAAATTGCACTAGAAACAGAGATTTTTGAATTGGGTTCAAAAAAACCTATCTTCAAAAACAGTCCGATCGATCGTGTCAATAGCTCGATACTGTTAAATATGCTTGCTACCGATGACGCTAAATATGAAATACTTTAAGTGTTTACTGGATTTGATATTGCCACTCACCATTAATATTTTAAGCTCTACTGCCACTAGAGCCTTAGCTAACTAGTACTGATGCCAACAGCGAAACATTAAAATTAATGTAACAAAATGTTGCCTTTGCAATTATAGCATTACTGATTAGTCAGTTTAGGAAATACGACTTTCGGTTATTACCCCGTAATGATTTCAAATTGTCCGATATTGCGGAATTTCTCGTAGCGGAGATCTTTACGTTGCTGGGGAGTCATTTGCCACAGTTGTTCTAGGTTTGACCAGATTGCTTCTTTTAACTTAGCTGCTGCCTCTACAGGATTCGCGTGTGCGCCACTGCTGGGTTCGGGGATGATGTGGTCGATGATACCCAATTCCTTTAAATCCCAGGAAGTTATTTTTAATGCTGCTGCTGCGCGATCGCTTTTCTTGGCATCTTTCCACAAAATCGCCGCACAGGCTTCGGGACTGGCTACGGTATATACAGAATGCTCTAACATCATCAGGCGATCGGCCACCCCGATTCCCAATGCACCACCCGAACCACCTTCACCAATTACGGTACAGACAATTGGCACGTCAAAACTAAACATTTCTTTGAGATTATAGGCGATCGCTTCACCTTGACCCAATTTCTCAGCTTCTACTCCAGACCAAGCCCCGGGAGTATCAATAAAGGTCAGAATAGGCATATCAAACTTATTAGCGTGTTCCATCAGCCTTAAGGCTTTACGATAGCCACCAGGAAAAGCCATACCAAAATTACGAGCAACATTATCTTTGGTATCTCTACCCTTTTGGTGTCCGATAATCACCACGGGACGACCATTAATTCGAGCCACACCGCCAACTAAAGCAGGATCGTCATAGCCACCGCGATCGCCGTGTAGTTCCAGCCATTCATCACTAATTGCCTGAATATAGTCTAAAGTACTGGGACGACGAGGGTGTCGAGCTAGTTGTAGCCTTTGACCAGGGGTAAGAGTACTAAAAATTTCTGACCGTAGCTGTTGCGCCCTAACTTCAAGTTGGGATATTTCTGCAGATACATCAACCTGATTCTCTTCGGCTAAGGTTTTAATCTGGTCAATCCTTGACTCTAGCTCGCAAAGGGGCTTTTCAAAATCTAGTAAAAAGGTTTTGCGTTTAGTTTTGGGCATGGCTCTTGGTTGAATTTTGTAGGCGATCTATACAGTCCCGCATAATATTATCGGCTATTTGGTGTCTTTTGATAAGATTTTGTTACCAAGGACACATAAATCCCCAGATCGATAAATTAAATTAAACATTTATAAAATGCTGAATAAACAAGAAAAAATTACAGGCTGGTTATTATTATTTCCCGCTTTATTAATTCTGGGGTTAGTATTTATCTATCCCATCGCCAGGGCATTTTATTTGAGTTGGTTTACCGAAAATTTGGGTACTCAGCTACAGCCCGTATTTTCAGGTTTGAGTAACTATCAAAGGATGTTGGGGGATGGTAGATTTTGGCAAAGTATTTTTAATACTTCGGTCTTTACGATCGCCAGCGTAGTCTTAGAATTAATTTTAGGCTTGGGAGTGGCTTTGGTCCTCAATAAGTCTTTCTTTGGTAGAGGCATTGTACGGACAATCTCGATTATTCCCTGGGCTTTGCCTACTGCAGTCATGGGTTTGGCTTGGGCGTGGATTTTTAACGATCAATATGGCGTTGTTAACGATATTCTCAGTCGATTGGGATTAGTCGATACTGGTATTAATTGGTTGGGGACTCCTGGTTTGGCGACGATCGCTTTGATTGTGGCAGATGTTTGGAAAACAACTCCTTTTATCAGCATTATTCTACTGGCTGGGTTGCAGTCTATTTCTGAAGATCTTTATGAAGCACACAGGATGGATGGGGCTAACCCTTGGCAAAGTTTTACTCAAATTACTCTGCCTCTGTTAATGCCCCAAATTTTGATTGCTTTATTGTTTAGGTTTGCTCAATCTTTTGGCGTATTCGATTTAGTTCAAGTGATGACTGGAGGAGGGCCTGCAGGAACTACAGAAACGGTTTCTATCTATATTTATTCTACAATTATGCGTTACTTAGACTTTGGTTATGGTGCAGCTTTGGTAGTAGTCACTTTTCTCTTATTAATTTTGGCAGTGGGTATTACTTCTTTAATGTTGAAAAAAGTTCGTGCTTGAAGTTTTGAGAAATTCAACTAACTTTAACTCATAATCGAAGCATTACTATTGTTGGTCAGCAGTTTTCGCCTTTTGAATCATCTCTTGAATTGTTTCAGTTTCGCCAATTTCGTAAAGGCTAATCAAACCATC
>CAYXWE010000344.1:0-4948 GCA_964468145.1 uncultured Pleurocapsa sp. | reverse complement strand
ATCTTCCTCTCCTTCTTGGCGTTGGGATAATCTTTTAAAATCAAAAATAGCTAAGGCCTGTTGAATAGTATCAGAATCTACCCTAACTTCTAACTGTTTAAACAGTTTGTTGAGAGTAGCTTCAGGCGTAATTTTTAAATCTTCGTAGCGAATTACTGCTGTTGGCTGACGTTGCAAACATTGAGAGGTATGCTCGACCCATTCGTCACTATATTGCCTCAAGAAACTAGAAAAATCTTGGTATTCAGCGGTAGTTTTAAAGTTAGATTCGATCAAATTACGTATTTGTAATAGATATTTTTTTACCGAGAATGAGTTACGAGCATATAAATAGTTATTCTTAAAAAAATAATAGGACACCATCACATCTCGTCCATCCCTTACCAGATAAATTAAAGGCTCTGCTGTCGATTTTTGTTTTATCTGGTGAGTTTTGAGAATTTTACCGACTTTATCTTGATAGCTAGTATGAGCCAAGCCCCCTTTTACATAACAACGCTGCTCTGCTTTTTTAGGATGAATACCAGGAGCATCGAGATCGTCATATTCAGCATTGAGACAATAAGCAAGAAGAAAGCAAAGCCAAGTGTTTCCTGATTTGGGATAACCAACTACATACATGATTTTAAATTATTAAGTTGAGATGTTTTAGATAGACTGAAAGAAATATAAAATATAATCGAACACTGACATTGACATGGGGTTATCGTTGAGAAAAGACCATCCGTCTATATTAGCCATTGTTACTTGAATAGTTAGAAAGTTAAAAGTGTTGGCTGCTGCCACAAACATAGTCAAAATAGATATCGCACCCAAGGGTTTAAGTTTGCTTTGGTCGTTCAAGCAAATGCAAAAGAAAAGACCATAAAAACTGAGAAATAAATAAGCAATTCTTTGATTAAACCCCGTAACCATAATAAAGCCCAGTTGCAATACGGCTATTAGATAAAAAATATCGAATGATAATAGTCTGGGAGTAATTTTTTTAGTTCCTTTTAAGAAGATAAAAATTCCCAGAACTGCAGTGGCAGCCATTCTAAAAATTGTAAACATGAAGGTATCTGCATCTCGCCCGTCATAATTATTGATTCTATTCTGGATAGTATTACTCAATTGTTCTTGGGGTAATAGACTGATAAAATTGCCAAGGTAAGTATATATTTGTTGGGGATTGTTATATATTGTCCAACCGAGATAAAGCAATAAACATAGAATAATAGCGGTTGCTATATATAGTGCAACTTTATCAATTTTTTCTACTTTTAATTTTATACTTCTACCTGTAGAAAATGCTAATCTAGAACCAATACATACTGCAATATAAATGACACTACTCAAATGACAAAATATTGCCAAAAATGACCACAAAAGAAATATAAACCAACTAGATTCTATAGTTACCAAAGCCATCAATACCAGCATCAGAGATAGAAACTGACGCATATAAAAGACTTGTGAATAATAAGAATAGGTTGAAAAAACGATAATTAATAAAGTAGGATAATATTTATAAGATAGCTTTTTACTGATGTAAAAAACCAGAACAGAGTTAGCAGTCAAAGAAAAGAGAAACAAACATAGATACTCCGAACCATTGGTCAAAATATGAATGGGATACAGAAAAAGGAATAAGACAAATTCATAACGATCTTTAAAAAAGACATTATCAAATATTCCTTTAGTATCTAAGGTATTATAGACATCTAAATAAACTCTGGTATCGGCAAATACTTCGATCGAAGAAATATAAATAGATACGGTCAAAATTACTATAATCAATAAAAAATTATTGAGAGTTAATAATTTTGATTGGCGCGATTTGGGTTTGAGTAAATCTAGCTGAATAGACAATAGTAGGGGAATATTTCCCATAATGGGAGTGACTACCCACATTGCCAGCCCGAAAAAAAGTACGGGCATTCTTAGCTCTGATAAACTATGAATATTTTTAATTTTGTCAAATGTTGGCTCTAACATAGGGAGGACAATTTTTCAGAATAAAAAGTTTTAAAACTAGAAAGTAAGGTACAAACTACGAGCTAAGTACTTTGATTTTTTGCAGCCACACTTTAAGAGACTGTTGAAATTCTGGGGACATAGGTTGTTTGAAAATTAAAAATAAAAAATAATATATAGGAATAATATTGGCTCTCACTCCCGCTAAGAGCAATTTAATCGCAGTAGATTTATGCTCCGAATCGGACAGCATTTTGGGCGCAACTTCTTTTAAAACGAAACCTTGGTAGGCTTTGGGAGAGATTTTATCTTGGTGCAATGCAATCCAATCGAGGGACAATTGATAATTACGACGACGAGAAACGCGATCGCTGCGGGCTTCATTGTGCCAGATGGTTAATACTTGGGGTACGAAAATAAACTTGGCATTTTGATAATCTAGGTTCAAAATAAAATCCCAATCTTCGTGTTTTCCCACATTATTTTGGAACAGATTAGCCACCGCCAGGGTACGAGATATTAGCAGAGTACTAGTCAAGGTTTCTCCGCCTCCCAACCAAAGATAGTCTGCCATAGTTTCGTCGGCTTTTTTGCCCCGTCGCGGTAAAACACTGGGTTGATAAAATACGCGATCGCTTTTTTGAAACTTGGTATAGCTGACTATTTTATCGTAGTTCTCTCCAGCTTTGGCGATCGCCTGTAGTTGCAATTCTAACTTTTGAGGAAGCCAAACATCATCTGAATCTAAAAAGGCAATATACTCGCCCTTTGCTTGTTTCATTCCTGTATTGCGAGCAGCCGAACCTCCCTGATTGCTAGTATGACGAATAAAAGTGATGCGATCGTCATCAATATTTTGTATCGCCCCAGCTATATCCTCTGAAGAGCAATCGTCCACCACAACAATTTCCCAGTTTTGATAAGTCTGAAGTCGGACAGAATTAATGGCTCTAGAAATTAAATCCGCACGATTATAAGTAGGAATTACGACGCTGATTAGTGGTTGTCTCGATGTTGGCATTATTGACTAAGGAGTTGTTGATAAGTTAGAACGAGGCGATTGCATAATAGCCCTATATTATAATCGTTTATTACCTTCTCCCTTCCTGCTTGCCCCATAGTTTGCCGTAGACTGGGATTGGTAACTAAATGCTCTAGTTTTTTGGCTAAGGCAGTAGTGTCTTTTTCGGGGACTAGGTATCCTGTAACCCCATCTTTTACTAGTTCGGGAATACCGCTATGGTAGGTACTGACTACAGGAATTGCTTGAGCCATAGTTTCCATTAAGGATACGGGAATACCTTCGCAGTCACCAGTTTTGCTAGTTACGCTGGGTGCGAGGACAAGATCCGCTTGAGCGATGATTTGCTGGACTGATTGACGATTTTTCCAGCCTAAAAGTTCTATTTGTTTTTGCATTTGTAATTGTGCGATCTGCTGGGCTAATTGGGGGCGCAAGATGCCATCCCCAACAATTTGATAGCGTAGCTTTAAATTCTCCTGATTGCCTAACAGTCGAGCGATCGCATCTATGCCGTAAGATAATCCTTTTTTTTCTACTAAACGAGCGACGCTAACTACTCGTATCTCTCTATCTGGCTCGTCCCCTTTGTTGCTGGAGGAGAATTTATTACAGTCAACCCCCATTCGATGCACCGTTATTTTGTCGGGGTTACATCCAAGTTGAATTAATTTTTTTTCCCATAAGTGACTAATTGGCTGGAATAAGTCCCCCCTTTCAAATAAATAATCATAGACATCGTTGCCATTCCTGTTTAAATAGGCAGACACATCGTTACCGTGAAAAGCGGTAATAATTTTGCCATCTATTACCCCCAAATCTTTGAGTAAAATTGCTTTAAGACCATTACGTCCATAGTGACAATGAATGATATCGTAAGGGCGTTGCTCTAACCAAGGCAGCATCAAATACAGGGGTTTAAACCAATCTGCTAAATCTCCATAGCGAGTGGGATTGTACTGGAAAAAATTGAGGGCATTGCCAATAATAAAGGGCGATCGAGCAACATTCGAGATAAATAACCAAATTCCTTTGAGATAACGCCAAATAATATTTTTAGGAATTGAAGTCAAGTAAGTTCTGGCTAATAAGCCGTATTCTGTCACTTCTGGATGCATTTGCTCCGTATTACTGGGGCGATCGCAATAAATATCCACTTCATGACCGCGATCGATTAATCCCGTAATCTGATTTAAAATAAAAGTCTCAGATAAACTGGGAAACTGATCGACTATAAAAGCAATTCGCATAAGGTTCTATTTATTTAAGCAACAGTTTTTTAATTTTTACTGCCAATCGTTTCCATAGGGGCGATCGATACAGTTTGCCATAAGCTTCTACCAAAGGTTGCATCGTATTCTTAAAGACATTAAAGTCTTTAGCCTCCATCGCAGCGAGAAAGGCAGTATGACTTTGATTTGCCATAGCCACTCTCGTCTGATGAATTTTTTGCAGTCTGGAATTAAATTGATTTGCCTTAGCAGGTACTCGTTTTTGAGGTCGCCAAAGTCCTGCTGCATCTTTGAGATGTAAGCGATAGGCTAGACCTTCTCTACGGTGACGCAAGCCCGCATCTTGAGATTGAGCCACATCATCTGCAGTAACTAGATCTAGCTTGAGCCTCCCCGATGTCAGACCTCCTTCGATTAGCTTGTCAATGGTCGGGTTGCGTACCACCACTACATTTGTGCCTTGACTATCTTCGACATACTGGGGCAGCCAAGCATCTCCCACGGTAACATCTGCAGTTTCTGCTACTACATCATCGCAGTAATCGCAGGCTTGATATTTAAAAAATCCCTGTCCCCAAAGGTAACCATATAATTCGTAATTAGAGCGAATCTCTTTAATTTCTCCACCGTCTTGGCGACCAATCATTTCCACGCCGTATTTATTAGCGTTTTGTCCTGGAATCTTTTTGCGAAAATCGATCGCAGTGAGATTTCCTGGCTCTATACCGCACTGCCAAGC
>CAYXWE010000343.1:0-4957 GCA_964468145.1 uncultured Pleurocapsa sp. | reverse complement strand
GATTTATGCGCATAAGTCTATTAGACATACTCCAAAATGATTTAGGGTTGCTATATAGGTTAAGACATCTTCGAGTCTCTTTGCGTTTTTGCGACTCTGCGTGAGGATTATTTTAACTGTCCTAATCTTTGCTTCGACTGCTGTAATATTTGGATTTAATTCAATGTGAGTTAGGGATGACGGAGTTTAATTTGAACTCACGTTAATTTAGCTGAGTCACACGGTACTCGATCACCGTTGGTTTATTATCCGAGACATTATTATTGTTTTGAGCGATCTCAGACAGAATTCTTTCTATGGCAGTGACTATGCTGCTGAAGCCAATTCTCAAACTAAATCTGAAAAATCGTGTGATAGAAGTCATTCAACAAACTGAGCCTAATATTTACTTAAATTGCTAAAAGTTAATTTGTATACTGAATTTAATAGTATGATTTTAGATAAAAACCAAAAAATGACAAGACGCTACGCTTTAAGATTTGATTTATTTTTCCCAAACGAGAAAATATTGCTTGGGCTAGGATAGTCAAATCTTCTTATCTATCTTTTATAAAATGGCAGCAACGATCGCACTTGTTTCTCGTTTTTGCTTGGGTTTGGGTTTGGTGGCAATTACTACTTGGGGACAGGTAGCTGATGCTCAAACATTACGCTCGGTATCTCCCGAAAAGCTCAAATATGTCGGTCTTGATGATAAATTGAGCGAAAATAACGATTCTCCCCAACGCCGAACTATTTATCGTTGGAGTACTAATCCTAGTTGCTCTAACGCTCAAACTAACGCCCAAACCAAATCCAACGAGCCTGCTGGTTGGAATAAATTGCAAAGACAGGCTTTGCGACAGGCGATCGACCACAGCCTTTATTATCTCGACACCCCCAAAGCTGTTCGCAGCTATCGTAAATATGCCAAGACTAAATTTAATATCGAGCATACCAGGCGATCGCTTTTACGCTTCAAAGAATTATTACTGACTAGCGATTCTCCCGCAGCTTTAGAGGAGGCAGTTAAACGAGAATTTAGCTTTTATCAGTCGGTTGGTACAGATAAACAGGGAAAAGTAGAGTTTACGGGCTATTTTGAACCGACCTATACCGCTAGTCGAGTCCGCACTCCAGAATATCGCTATCCCCTCTATCGTCAGCCAGCTAATTTTAAACGTTGGTCGCGTCCCCATCCTACCCGCGCTCAATTGGAAGGAAAAGACGGTTTAGCCCAGGGAAAAAGTATTTTACGAGGTCAGGAGCTAGTTTGGTTGAGCGATCGCCTAGAAGCCTTTTTGGTGCAGGTACAGGGATCGGCTAGATTAAAAATGACCGATGGGACGACTATGACCGTTGGTTATAACGGCACGACGAACTATCCCTATGTTAGCGTTGGTGGCGAATTGGTTAAAGATGGTGTCTTTGCCAAAGAGGAATTAACCCTGACCAAATTACTAGAATACTTCGAGCGCAATCCCCATAACCTCGATAAATATATTCCCCGCAACAATCGTTTTATTTTCTTTCGCGAAACGGCGGGCAAACCCCCAACAGGAAATTTAGGCGTACCCGTTACGGGCGATCGCTCTATTGCTACGGATAAATCTCTAATGCCTCCTGGTGCATTGGCTCTGATTGTTGCACCCATTCCCGATGTCGAACCTACAGGAGAAATTGAAACGAGGGTAGTTAGTCGCTATGTCTTAGATCAAGATACGGGCAGTGCCATCAAAGGTGCGGGTAGAGTTGATATCTTCTTGGGCAGTGGGGAAATTGCAGGAGAAAGAGCAGGTAGACTAAATGGTAGTGGCAATTTGTTTTATTTGCTTTTGAAGTAATTCATGGCGCGATCGACAATTTTGACAACCAACCAACAACGCACCCCAAATGAAGATTCTTATTCTCTGCTCGAATTTTCCTTATCCACCCACAAAAGGCAGAACGCAGCTTAGAACATTTCATTTGCTGCAACACCTACAGCTCAATCATCAGGTAACCTTAGTTACCCGTCGGAATCCAGAAATTACCGACGAACAGATAGAGGCTCTTACGCAAGAGGTAACAGAATTAGTAATGTTCGATCTAGATCCTAACAGCGAGCCTCTAGGATTAATGGATCGAGCTAAACGTTTAGGAACATTTATTCAGCAAAAAACACCGCCCGATGTTTTAGATAGCTACTCTCGGGCTATGTCCGACTGGATTGGACAGGCTGTTGCTCAAAAACAGTTTGATATTATTGCCTGTGAAGATAATTCCGATGAAATCTACATCGATCGCGAGTGGCACAAAGAGTTAGGAGTAGTGCTAAATTTACACTTTTCTCAATACGGTAAATACAAACATCAGTTGGCAACCAATGATTCGGAAAACGAACTCAAAGATCGAGTCAATCTTAGTCTGCGCAAACGCTACGAACAGGATTATTTAGAAAAATTTGGCTCAATTGTTACCGTCAACGCCAAAGACAAGCGTATTGTTAAAGAGTTAGAGCCAGAAAGCAATGTCACCGTGATTCCCAACGGAGTGAATCTAAAAACGTTTTTCCGTCGCATTACCAACCAAGGCGGACAGAGAATCGTGTTTGTGGGCAACATGAATCAACCTGTTAATATTGATGCTGCTCGTTTTTTAGCATTAGAAGTATTTCCTGCAATTCGCGATCGCTATCCCGAAGCGGTTTTAGAATTAGTTGGCGCACAGCCTACCCCAGAAGTACAAGAGTTAAATGAATCACCAGGTATTGTGGTGACAGGCAAAGTAACTAACGTTGTCGAATACCTCCACTGGGCAACTGTCTGCGTTATTCCCATCCGCCAGGGATATGGATTGAGAAACCGCACCCTAGAGGCGATCGCGTCTGGTGTTCCTGTTGTAGGTAGCGATCGCGCTTTGGCAGAATTTAAAGTAGACGGCTCGGCCGTTCCCCTACGAGCCATGCGAGCCAATACTTTAGAAGAATATATCTATGCCATTGGTCGGTTGTTTTCCGAACCCAAACTAAGAGAAAAACTATCGGAAAACGGGCGATCGCTTGTCGAATCAGAATATACTTGGGACAAAATCGGACAAAAGTACGAAAAAGTATTAATCGACTCTTGCATTAAGTCAATATAAATTGTCCATTGTTCGTTTAATTAATGACTGCCTACCGAGCCTGAGTAAACCACACCTCTTTTAGCATCTACAGTCAAAATTGCCCCTTCCCGAATAATTTCCGTAGCATTTTTAAATCCCACAATTACAGGAATGCCCAGACGCAAACCAATTACTGCAGCGTGGCTGGTAATATTATCTTCTTCGGTGATAATTCCCGATGCCTGACGAATGATATCTACAAATTGAGCATTAGTTGAAGGGGTTACCAAAATTTCCCCAGGATTAAAATCGTTAATTTCTTTGGGGCTGTGGGCTACTCTAGCTCGTCCGCTAATTGCTCCCTGTCCGATGCCCGAACCTTCTCCTAGTACTGCCTTAACTAACTCTACCTTAATTAGATCCGTCGAACCAGCTACCCCTTGAAGCGTCCCTGCTGTCATCACAACCAAATCCCCAGCAGATATCCAGTTTTTTTCTTGAGCGACATTAATTGCTGCTTGGAAAGTTTGAGTCGCCGAAGACAAATCTAAAACCAACAAAGGTTTGACTCCCCAAACTAGCTGTAGCCTGCGGGATACATAAACATGAGGTGTAATCGCTAGAATGGGTGTTTTAGGTCGGAATTTAGAGACATTACGGGCAGTAGCACCAGTCTTGGTTAAAGTCATAATTGCTGCAGCATCCAACTGAGAGGCAATTTGACCCACAGCAGCCGAGATCGCATGAGCGATCGATCGCTTGGTTCGTTTGAGGTTGTTAGTTTGCTGTTCTTTCTCAATTCTGCAGGCAATAGTTGCCATAGTTTGTACTGCCTCGACGGGATAGTTACCCACTGCAGTTTCATTAGATAGCATTACTGCATCTGTACCGTCCAAAATAGCGTTTGCCACATCAGAAACTTCAGCGCGAGTAGGTCGAGGATTATTGACCATACTATCTAGCATTTGAGTAGCAGTAATAATAGGAATACCCAATCTATTAGCAGTAGCAATCAAACGCTTCTGCAAGATCGGTACATCTTCAGCGGGTAGCTCGACTCCCAGATCTCCCCTAGCAACCATGACACCATCGCACAAAGTCAGAATTGCATCCATCTGTTCGATCGCTTCGTGTTTTTCAATTTTGGCGATCACGGGAATTGATTTTCCCGCACTAGAAATAAGATCCTTAATTTCTAAAATATCTTGGGGATTGCGTACGAAGCTCAAGGCAATCCAGTCTACCCCTTGATCTAAGCCAAACATCAGATCTTCGCGGTCTTTTTGGGTCAAGGCTTTTACTGATAAATATACTCCAGGAAAGTTTACACCTTTATTATTAGAAAGATTTCCGCCCACTATAACTCGACAGTGAAGGTTCTGATTGGCTTTATCTACCCTTTCGACCTTCATTTCTACTTTGCCATCATCGATCAAAATAGTGGCTTGTTCGGGTACTTCTTGAGCTAGCTTATCGTAGCTAACATAGCCAATTTCTTGGTTGCACTCTACCTGACGACTGGTAATGATATAAGAATCGCCTTTTTTAAGATTGACTTTACCATTCGGGAACTTACCCAAACGAATTTTTGGCCCTTGCAAATCTTGTAAAATTCCTACTGGCTGATCTAATTCAAAAGCGGTTTGTCTAATCAAGCGAATCGCCTTTTGGTGGTCTTGCTGCGTGCCATGAGAAAAATTAATTCTGAGGGTAGTTGCACCTGCTTTAATCAACTGGCGCAAAGTATCGGGTTTGAGTGTAGCTGGCCCTACTGTGGCAACAATTTTTGTCCGACGCGGATTTTTTGGCGATGGCATTATTTTTTGGCTCTTGACTTACTTATGTAAAATTCAAAGATGGTAGATTTTAGTTTGTGGCTAGCATTTGAAGCCAT
>CAYXWE010000342.1:0-4961 GCA_964468145.1 uncultured Pleurocapsa sp. | reverse complement strand
ACTGCTACCGATACGATTACTTTTGAGGGCGAAAATACTCAGGGTGTAGTGAGTAGTGCCTCTGCTGAAGTTAGGAATGGAGCAGAAGGGGATGCAGGTGATATCAACATTACTACTACTAATCTCAATTTTGTTAATGGCGGTAGGCTCTTCGCTCGCGCCAGAGCAAAAGGAGATGCAGGAAACGTTACTATCAAAGCCAGCGATACTATTACCTTTGATGGGGCGAGCTTGCCAAGCGTGGGGGGATTTTCTCTTACCAGTGGAATTATTAGCGTAGTAGATGAAGGAGCGGAAGGAAATGCAGGAGATATTAACCTTTCGGCTAATCAGATCGTCTTTACTAACGGGGGCAGGGTGGATGCTAGTACCGAAGGTATTGGCGATGCAGGTTTGATCGATATTATTGCTAACGATAGCATCCTCTTTGATGGAGAAAGTATAGAAGGGGTTACTAGTGGTGCCATTAGTAGGGTTGGTACTAATGCTACGGGAAATGCAGGAGACGTGAAAATTACTACAGGAGAGTTTAATCTCACTAATGGTGGCAATGTTTTTGCCAGTGCCCAAGGGCAAGGAAATGCTGGTAATGTCGAGATTACAGCTAATTTTCTCAACCTAAATGGAGGAGAAATAATCGCCGAAACTAATTTTGGTGAAGGTGGAGAAATAACCCTCAAAATTGAAGAAAATCTGGTTTTACGTAGCAACAGTACGATTACCGCTCAAGCCTTTGAAGACGCTGATGGTGGCAATATTAATATTGATAGTAATTTTGTAATTGCTTTTCCCAATCAGTTATCTGGAAATGGAAGCGATATTATAGCCATTGCCAACAGAGGAAATGGTGGGAATATTAATATTACTGCCGAATCTCTTTTTGGGATTGAAGAACGTCCTTTAAGTTCTGGCACTAACGATATCGATGCTAGTTCGAGGTTTAGCTTGGATGGTAATATCACTATTAATACTCTCGATATAAATCCTCTTCAGGGTGTTACTGAATTACCTATTAATGTAGTCGAGCCAGAAACAACCACCACCCAAGCTTGTAATAGCGATCGCCAAATAGCTGCTAATAATAGTCTTGTTCTTACGGGAAAAGGTGGTCTTATTCCTTCTCTTGAAGCACCTCTAGATTCTCTCAACGTCACAGTTAATGGTAAAGCTAATTCTACATCAGCCATTCCTGCACCAATAGAAACGGCACAGGGTAAAATACAACCAGCTAGGGGAATAAAAGTAACAGAGTCTGGCGAAATAATCTTAACTGCCTATCGCACTAACAATGCTGGAGAACGCATTCCTGAAAAGAGAAACTGCGGTAAAGTATAGGCGATCGCGAATTTATCCAGCAGCTTGCTGCACTTTTGGCTATCTGCGGATGTAATTTACTCATTACTCATTACTTGCCAAGCTGCGATCGCAACTTGAGCTATTTCTCGCCATGGGACATGATGCTGGCGGGCTAAAATCGCACAGTCTTCGTATTCTGGCTGCACGTTAATAATTTCTTTGGTTTCTCCTTTTCCCCAGCTAGCTATTTTTAGTTTAATTTCGCCGTATTTAGTATTCACCGACTGTATTTCGCGATCGAGAATACTTCTTGTTCGATCGCTTTCTCTAATACCCAAAGTAGTAGTTTCGCGGAAGATAATTGTCTTACAAGTATCAACTAATTCAGGATGGCAGATAACCGTTAATAAAATACCCGATCGCGATTTTTTCATGCCGATATTTTGGGTAAAGACATCTAACGCACCCGCAGCTAATAATTGCTCTAAGGTATAAGCGATCGCCTGGGGATTAAGGTCATCAATTTGGGTTTCCAATACCGTCACCGTCTCTTGCTTTATTTTCTCCCTTGTCCCCTTGTCTCCTTGTCCCCTTGTCCCCTTGTCCCCAACCCACAACCGTAGAATATTAGGAATCTCAAAATCCTTAGAACCAGCACCCAAGCCTATTTTTGATAGTTTCATTCCAGGAGGTTCGCCAAAATCTTTCGCTAAGGTTACGGCGATCGCAGCACCCGTTGGCGTAACTAGTTCTTTTTTGATACCATTGCTATATATTGGCACTCCCCTTGTCTCCCACAACTTCACTACCGCAGGAACGGGGACAGCTAAAATACCGTGGGCAGCTTTAATCGTACCTCCACCGGTAGGCATAGCAGAGCAATATAATTCTTCAATATCCAGCCAATCTAAACCAATACAAGTACCTACAATATCCACAATGGCATCGGTTGCCCCTACTTCGTGGAAATGAACCTTTTCTGGGGGAATACCGTGAACTTGACTTTCGGCGATCGCCAATTGATTAAATACAGCCAAACTCCATTGTTTTACTCTGGGGGGTAAAGTTGCATTCTCGATTAAATTTTCAATCTCTGGCAGATGTCTAGCAGGATAATGGTGGTGATGGTGTCCGCGATCGCCCGCATGATGATGATGATGATGATGATGGTATTGTAAATCCACATGAACTTTTGTCGCTGCTTGTCCGTTGCGAATTACTCGCTCTTGTCTTAGCTGATATTCTGATGCAATACCCAATTTATCCAGAGTATCCACCAAATATTGCCAGGACAAACCAGCATCAACTAAAGCACCCAAACACATATCCCCAGCAATTCCTGTAGGACACTCCAAATAGCCTACTTTACCCATAAAAACATCAACATCAATTAATAATATCTCGCTATTATTTTACTTGTTAATATATATACCGTTAAATTTTACAGCGGTTTGCATTTTAATCTGAGACAATACAAATCCACAGATGAACGCAGATGAACGCAGATAAGTAATTAGCTTGACCGAGAATTAAACTAATAGATTACGAACTAAAAACTTTTCAATTAATCTTATGGCAATTTTACACGAACTACATCCCGAAAACCCCCAACCCAGAACTATCGAACAGATTGCTACTGCTTTAAAAAAAGGTGCGGTGATGCTATATCCTACCGATACAGTTTATGCGATCGGCTGCGATCTTAGCGTTAAGTCAGCGGTAGAAAAAGTTAGAAGAATCAAGCAAATGTCTAACGATAAACCCCTGACTTTTTTATGTTCTTCTTTATCTAATATTTCTGAATATGCCACAGTGAGCGATCGCGCTTATCGCATTATGAAGCACCTCATTCCTGGACCCTATACCTTCTTACTTCCTGCTAGCAAACAAGTGCCAAAGCTAGTAATGAGTCCCAAACGAAAGACTAGCGGTATTAGAGTGCCTAATAATGTCCTATGCCAAGAATTATTAAAAACTTTGGGCAATCCTGTGGTTTCTACTTCTGCCCACTTACCCGATGAAGATGGAGAATATCCCACTATGAATGTAGAAAAAGCTTATTTATTCGATGCCCTAGAAAATCAAGTCGATATCATTATTGATAACAGTATCGATCCCGGATTTAAAGTTTCTACTATTCTTGACTTTACTACCAAAGAACCAGAAGTGGTACGTCAGGGGTTGGGTTGGCAAGAAGTAGAAAATTGGCTCGACTTTGTTCATTAAACAAGCTTTTAGCCATTAGCTTTCAAATATTTTTAACCAAGAAAAAAACAAATGAATATTGAAAGAAGTATTGCTAATTTATTCAAAATGGACGACGCGACATGGTTGCGTCATGCTAATCCTTGGAGTGTGGGAACTCGCTTTACCGTTTTACCCCTAATAATTTTAGCTATATGGAGTCGCATCTGGTGGGGTTGGTTTTCCTGGTTACCAATTGCGATCGCCCTGTTTTGGATGTGGTTTAATCCTCGTATATTTCCTCAACCCCAAAGCACTAATAATTGGGCATCCAAAGCTGTTTTTGGAGAAAGAGTCTGGTTAAATCGCGATCGTATTCCCGTTCCTCAACATCATCAAAAAGTGCCCAGCTTGCTTAACCTAGTTTCTGTTTCTGGCATACCTTTTTTAATCTTAGGTTTAGTCAACCTAGAAGTTTATCCAACTCTCATCGGTACGATTCTCATAATTCTTGGCAAGCTGTGGTTTATCGATCGCATGACTTGGCTTTATGAAGATATGAAAGATAGTCATAGTGAATATCGTAGCTGGCTGTATTAATCTTGACTGCTTCAGTCTTTTGTTAGCTGCTTCGAGTAGCTTTTTTCTCGCAATTCAATTAAAAATTGTAATTAGAAAAAATATTGCCAATATAACAGAGCCAAACTAGCTATTAAAAACGAGGGGAAAGCAATTCTACCAAAATCCATCAGTTGTTTGAGTTGTATTTTGCCTGTTGCAAACCATTTGCTGTGTCCTACTGTCAGGAGTAACATTTCTAAACCAAGTAGTCCATAAACAATATAAAAAGCATAGTCGAGGGCAACTATAGTCGTTCTAATTAATTTCCTTACAATTCATGAGTTTTCTTTTCGAGGGAAAAGGGGAAGGGGGAAAGGGAAAAGGGAAAAGGGAACAAGCAATAGTATGTTTTTACTTATGGTTTCTATTGGGAATGACTATACATAGCCGATACCTTCAGGGAGTTTTTCAATTAAGCTCAGATGGTAAAACACCACGGCTAATAATAGTCCGCTTACAGTTTCTAGGGAGGCAATTTCAAAGGTATAACACCAAAAGATCGTCAAAATTTATTAGATCGTATCAATGAGGATAGTATTATCAGCCATGACGATTTTATTAGCTTCATGGCACAACGGGAAGACATTTATGTTTTAAAAGACTTGCGAGATATTTTTAATTTAATCTACTGTTAGCTGCATCGAGTAGAAGATTTATTTTATCCAAGATAATTTCGCTCTAATTTTAAGATTTGTTTAACGGTTTTTCAACGTTTTTAGCAGTGCTTGTATCGATGCTAAAAAGGCATTATAAAGTTATCCGAAACAACAAAGAAGAGGTCAAAAAGCCTCTTCCTGTTTTATTTATGGGCCGAGCTGGATTTGAACCAGCGTACGCATAGCGAACGGATTTACAGTCCG
>CAYXWE010000341.1:0-4984 GCA_964468145.1 uncultured Pleurocapsa sp. | reverse complement strand
CCCCAATCTTCAGGAACTAAACCTTGTTCGGTTAATTCTTGCTTAATGCGGTCGGGATTGGATTCTGGTTTATCAACTTTATTAATTGCTACTAGTAAGGGGACTTCTGCTGCTTTGGCATGGCTGATAGCTTCTTTTGTTTGGGGCTGTACTCCATCATCGGCTGCTACTACCAAAATAGCTATATCGGTAACTCTTGTACCTCTAGCTCTCATAGCGGTAAATGCTTCGTGACCGGGGGTATCTAAGAACACGATTTGCTGTGTCTTGCCATCATGTTCTACATCAACGTGATAGGCACCAATATGTTGAGTAATTCCCCCTGCCTCTCCAGAAGCAACAGTACTCTTACGGATTGAATCGAGTAGGGTGGTTTTACCGTGATCTACGTGACCCATAATCGTTACTACAGGAGGACGAAGTTGGAGATTTTCCAGGTCGTCAGCATCCAACATTTCTGTTTCTTTAACTGCTGCGGATGTTTCTTCTGGAGTATCTACCAATACGCCTAATTCCTCTGCTACCGAGCGAGCGGTTTCTAAATCTAAAGTTTGGGTAATGTTAACTGGTATGCCCTTGAAGAACAAACTTCTAATAATGTCTGTTTCAGGAGTATTTAGTCTTTCTGCTAAATCTCTTACTGTTAAGCTGTCAGTTAAGGTAATTATTTCTGGCAAAGTTGGTACAACCTTGTTCTTAGTCTGACGTTCTGTCTTTTGAGTTTTTTCGGTTTTGACAGAAGGTTTGCGTGGTTTTTTGTGGCTGCTTGCAGCGGGCCGATCTTTCTGCATTGAAGCAGGTTTAGCTGGACGAGCGGTAGACAGACTAAAGGCTGTATTTACCTGGACTGTAGTCGAATCCGAATCAAAGTCATCATCGTCTTCCAAGAGCAGCTTGGGCGTGCGACGCTTTTTGCCCGTTTTTCCTTTGGATTTGTTTTTGCCTTCGCCCTCTTCCTCGTTTTCCCATTCTTTAGTTTTGCGAGGAGGTGTTGGACGCTTGAGGCGAGTAACTTTTTTGGTTTCAGTTTTCTTGATGATTTCATCACCATCGATATCGCTGGTGACTAGATCGTCATCAGTAGTATTTTCATCTACCTCTTCTTCTGAAATTTTGCTAACTTTACTAACTACCTCAACCTTCTGCGGTCTTTGATTGAGCTTGGGCAGAGTAGGTAAAACTTTTTTCTTCTTCTCGCTTTCTTCTGTTTTACTCTGGGGTTTGTCCGCCGAGCGAATCTTCGGCTTAATTGGCGGTTGGATACGATTTTTAGCGATTGTCTTGCCCCTTTCAGGTCTAGAAGGCGGTGCAACCAGTTTGGGAGGCTTTACTGCGGTGAGTTGTGTCTGAGAGTTAGTGGTTTTCTGCTCTCGATCGCTTTTGGATTCAGCTGAATTAGCAACTGATGGACTGGCTACAGACTCCGATGTTTGAGGAGGTTTAGGGGGTTTTGATGTCTGCCCTGAAGCTACTTTGGGCGTACCTGTTTTGGGTCGGCTAGGAGGAGATACCAATCTGGGAGAATTGGAATTTTCTGACTGGGGTTTTCTCCCTTGGGGAGGTGGGTTGAGGGTATCGGTTTTGTGGTGAATTGCTAAAATTTGTTGTTTCCGTTTCTTGGGAGCTTTTAGTGTCTTAGATTCTCGCTCTGAGTTATTGTTATTTGCCTTGGATGCACGAGGGGATTTTTCAGCTACCGCTTTGACTCTTGCTGCCTGGGAAGCTGTAATGGTACTGCTATGACTTTTGACCGCAATATTTAATTGCTCGCAAATTTCTTTTATATCTTTATTGTCCAAATTTAATTCTTTTGATAATTCGTATATTCTTACTTTGCCGTTGTTCATCCACTATTCCCCTCAGTTGATTGTTAGTATTTATTGAAGCATTGGTTTGTTCTCGTAGTTTTTCATCTTTTCAAGATTACTGGTAAAACATTTATGACTCTATCAGATAAGATCTAGATTGAAAAATAAAACGATATCAGTTGGTTGGCATTGGCATACAGTCGTCAATTATAGTTACCTCTTTATGTTTTATTTTAAATAAAAATCTCAATTTATCTAGATCGAGCTGACTAGATTGTAAATTTTGGCTCAGGGCAATCTGATTTTGGTTTTTAAAATGCGATCGCCATTATTTATTTTAGGTTCTAACATTCTATCTGTTGCTAAATCCAGTTTAAAGCCTACGATCTTTGTCTTTTTATTATCTTTGTCTTTTTATTATGGTAGTATAACGCCGATCTTATCTCCTCAAGCGTTCTTGTAAATTTTGATAAATATGTTCTGGAACTTTGGTTCTCAAAGAGCTACTCAAGCGGTTTTTTTGTTTAGCCACTGCCAGACAGTCTGAGGTGGGACACAGATAAGCAGAGCGTCCCATCCCCTCATCCAATGAAATATCGCCACTTGATGCCAAGCGTACTATCCGCCAAAAAAAATGCTTGGGTGCTAGCTGGCGACAGCTAACACATCGACGATAATTTTTTTGCTTCATCAACCTGGGAACAATACACGGTAATAACGCCGGAGCAGTTCGCTGCTAATTTTGCCCTCATCTACTATGAATAAGGGCGATCGCAATCTCTTAGTAATTTACTCCTCTTCTGTTGCTGCTTTTCCTGTCTCTTCTGTTTCGCTTTCTGCTACTGCTTGGACTAAATCTTCAGATTCTTTTATTTCTGTAGTTTCCTCTATTTCAGTAGAAATCGCTTCTTCTGTTTGAGCGGATTCTAAATCTGCAGATTCAACATCAGGCTCAATTTCTGTAGTCTCTGCTAGCTCAGATTTGGTCAACTCATCTTGGGCTGCTAATTCTGCTTCCCTTTCTGCTGCTCTGGCTTTAGCTGCCTCTGCTTGGGCTGCCCATTTTGCCATTTCTGCTTCTTCGTCATACAGATTAATATCTTTGATATCAATTTTCCATCCTGTAAGACGAGCAGCTAAACGTACATTTTGTCCTTCTTTACCGATCGCCAGACTCAATTGATCTTCTGCCACCAAAACTAAAGACTGTTTATCTTCGGTGTTTGCCAACACAACTCGATCTACTCTAGCAGGACTTAGGGAATTAGCAATGTAGGTTGCAGGATCGGGCGACCAACGGATTACATCAATCTTTTCGCCCCTCAATTCATTGACTACCGCCTGGATTCGCGAACCTCTAGCACCAATACAAGCCCCTACAGGATCGACATCTCGCTCTAAGGTATTTACCGAAATTTTGGTACGTACCCCTACATGACGAGAAGGCGGGTGAGCTTCTCTAGAAACTGCCACGATACCCACGATTTCTTCTTCTATTTCGGGAACTTCATTACGAAATAGTTCTACCACTAGTCCTGCATCAGCCCTAGAAACCATTAGCTGTGGCCCTCTATGGGGAGTATCTCTAACTTTTTTGAGATAAACCTTGAATGTAGTATTGGAGCGATAAGTATCATTGGGTAACTGTTCTCGTTTTGGTAATTCTGCTTCGACTTCTGGCTGTCCCAAACCACTAGCCACTGCCACAATAGCTGACTGTCTTTCAAATCTTACTACTCTGGCTTGCAGTACGGTTTCTTCGAGGTACTGGAATTCTTCTTGAATCAGTTTCCGTTGTTGATCCCGTAGTTTTTGTAGCAGGACTTGTTTGGTTTGAATGGCTGCCATCCGCCCAAAGTCTTTTTGTTCGGGAGTGACATCGACTACTACCGAATCTCCCACCTGAATTTCTAAGTCGTCTACCTGCTCCTGCACCTCGCTGAGGGCAATATGATGGTCGCGATCTTCGATTTCATCTTTACTAACGTCTACAATGGTTTTGGTCGTCAGAATTTGAAAGCCTTCTTCTTCTGTGTCTAATTGAACGTTAAAGTTTTCAAAATATTCTTCACTAAACTCTTCATTACGGGCTTTGGAACGACGAAATTTTTCGTAACCTTTGACCAAAGCTTCTCTGAGAGCTTCTTCAACCGCACTTCCTGGTAGGTTATATCTCTGGCTAATTTCTTCGATGGTTGCCCTCAGACCAGGCAAACTGACTAGGGTCATATTCTACTCCTAAAATTAATTGAGGGTGAGCTGTTGCGCGATCGCAGCAAATTAAATTATGGCTGCCACGAGAAAAGTTTATTTGCTCGATCGTTTATTCATCGTCAAGCTGAACTTTGGCGACTAATTCTCGCGGAATAGCGATCGCTTTACCTTTTTGGTTGATTTTAATTGTCCTTTCATCCCGATTCTGTAATCTTCCCTTCCATTCTTTTTTATTTTTGTAGGGGGCAAAGGTTTTAATATTTACGGCAAATCCTTTAAAAGCGATAAATTCGCGATCGCTAGTTAAGGTACGCGAGATACCTGGACTAGATATTTCTAGGACATAGGCAGCAGGAATTATTTCCGCTAGATCCAACTTCTCTTCCAAAATCCTACTCATTTGTTCGCAGTTTTCTAGACTAGTGTCTCCGTCAGGATTACGCACATCTATCCTTAGAATCGGTGGGGTTTTATTGGTTTGAAATACCGCATCAACTAGTTCTAGATTTAGGTCTTCGGCCAGAGGTGATGCCAGTTCTATAATTTTCGGAACAACGGGATGAGTCATGTTGGGCAAAAAGTTGATATGTACTGGCTTTACTGTATTTGGCTAGTACGTAAGACGGTTATACTAATTTAGGCAACAAAAAAAGCGGGCGATCCCCACTTCTGCATTGCAACCTATCTACACGGGTATAAAGGCACGAAAAAGCATTTTATAACTTTACTTCGATATATGATACCAATAAATTTTCAATCGCGACAATAATTTCGATTCTGTTTGTAGCAAACTGTTAGCTACTAACTCTTAGCTTTTGAAGCATTTTTTATCTAAAAATAATGGCGTTGGTGATTTGATGTATGACGTACAAAGTGTTTCTGCTCGTAGATACCCGCTGTTAGCTATTAGCTATTAGCTTTTAAGAAATTTAGATCGAGCAAATGAATTCAATTTTCGCCAC
>CAYXWE010000340.1:0-4991 GCA_964468145.1 uncultured Pleurocapsa sp. | reverse complement strand
AACGCGGTTTATCTTTAGTTCAAAAAAATGGAGATGTCCCATAGAACATCTCCCGATCGAATATTTAAGAATTTGAAAATATCCGCTCTTACATTCCAGGCAAATTTAGACCGCTGGTAAGTTCTTCCATGCGCCCGCGCATCAATTCAGTAGACTGTTCGTAAGCAGATGTCATCGCTGCGCTAACCGATGCGGAAAGAGTTTCTGCACTTTGGGACATTGCATCGGGAGAAATCTCTACACGACGAGGCTCTTGGTTGCCACTCATAACCACTTTAACTAATCCATCTTCGCTAGTCCCTTCAATTTCCATTTGCTCCAATTCATTTTGGAGTTGTTGCGCTCCTGCTTGTACTTCCTGAGCTTTTTTAAAAGCATCAGCAAGTTCTTTCATTTTTCCTAGTGGACCAAATCCTTTTCCTGCCATATCTATTTAGTTTTTAGTTTATTTACTTAGTGTTTGTTAGAACAATTTAGTTTAGCTTCAAATTAAATCGTCAAATCCAATCTAGAATTCTCCAATTAACTTAACCTCTGGCTTTAAAGATACTGACCAATGATATTCTACTTTTTCTTGAGCATAACGAATTAATTCAAATATATCTTTGGCGGTAGCCGTACCGCAGTTAAGAATAAAGTTAGCATGGCGATGAGCTATCTGAGCATCACCAATCTTATAACCTTTTAATCCAAGCTGCTCTATGAGTCTCCCCGCAGAATGAGGTTGAGGATTACGGAAAACGCTACCACAACTAGGAAGATGATAGGGTTGAGTTGTTTTGCGCTGCGTCCAATTTTGATGAGAAAGTTCCATAATTTCGGCTTTATCGTAGCCAGGCTCTAGCTGCATAGTTGCTTTTACCACCATATCGTTACCACCTTGTAGATTAGAAGTGCGATAGCTATAAGCCAAATCTTCAGGAGTTACTTCCTTGAGCGTGCCATTAGGCGATAAAACAGTAGCACTAACCAAAATATCAGCCATACACGAAGCGTGTGCGCCCGCATTCATCACTACTCCCCCCCCAACTGTACCAGGAATCCCTACAGCCCATTCCAGTCCCTTTAAGCCTCTTTTAGCAGCTTTCCAGGCTAGTTTAGCGATCGCTTCTCCCGCATCAGCAGTAAGTAAACCAGTTTCAGGATCGAATTGGTAACTGCGAAAATATCGCGTCGAAAGTACAAACCCAGGAATACCGCGATCGCTAATCAATAAATTTGAACCAGCACCCAACAGCGTCAGGGGTACATCCTGAGTCTGATACCATTCAAAACTAGTTTCTAACTCGTCCCAATTTCTTGGTGCAGCATACCATTGAGCATCCCCCCCCACTTTGTAAGAGGTTTGATTGGCTAAAGATACACCTGTTTGGATTAAATTTTCCATTACCTGGATGTTGTTTGTTGTTTGTTTGTTGTTTGTCTTTTGTCCTTTGTCCTTTGTCTTTTGTCCTTTGTCCTTTGTCTTTTGTCCTTTGTCCTTTGTCTTTTGTCCTTTGTCCTTTGTGACCAATGACCAATAACTAATGACCAATGACCAATAACTAATGACTAATGACCAATGACCAATGACCAATGACCAATGACTAATGACCAATAACTAATGACCAATAACTAACGACCAATAACTAATGACCAATGACCGAAATGGTTTTAGGAATGGATTGATTAAGGTTACCCGCTCCAAGGAACATTGCCAAGTCTTGAGGTTGTAAGATTTCTTGTCCCAGGAAATTAGCCAGAGAATCTAGGTCAGGATAATAGCGAACATTGTTGTGATAAAGAGCAATCGCCTTGGCTAGATCTTCACCGCTAATATTGTAGGTATTCGTCTCTCCCGCACTGTAGATATCGGTAACTATAACTACATCTGCATCTTGAAAAGCTTGCGAAAATTCGGTCAAAAATGTTTGGGTGCGACTATAGCGATGGGGTTGGAAAATTGCCACCACTCTTTGTAAAAAATTGTCCCCCCGTACTCTCAGTTTGGCAGCAGCGAGGGTAACTTCAATTTCTTTGGGATGGTGGGCATAATCATCAATAAAAATAATATCGTTGACTTCCCCTTTTTTTTCAAAGCGTCTTTTTGTCCCGCCAAAAGTAACTAAGGATCGAGCAATAGTATTAAATTCTAAACCAATGTGTCTGCCTACAGCGATCGCAGCCAGGGCATTACTTAAGTTATGCTTTCCTAACATGGGTATCTCTAACTCTCCCAAATATACCCCCCTTTCCCAAATCTGGGCATTACTCCCACGATCGCTATAAATAGCTTCTTTTGCTATATAGTCTGCTCCTGAAGCGGGATTTAAACTATAGCTAATAGTTAGGGGTAACTCTGCCGAAATAATCGGATCGTCAATACAGCCGACGAGAGTATTGCATTGAGCGGAAAAAGTCTGAAAAATATTAACTACTTCCTGAATGTCTTGATAGCGATCGGGATGGTCTAATTCGATATTAGTAATCACTCCTATACTAGGACGATGCTTTACCAAAGAGCCATCAGATTCATCTGCTTCGGCTACCATATATTTCCCCGTACCACTGCGAGCGTTACCATCCCAAGCATCTACTTCTCCACCGACGATAATTGTGGGATCGAGGTTGCATTCTAATAACATATAGCCGATTAAACTACTGGTAGTAGTTTTACCGTGCGTCCCCGACACAGCAATACCTTCATACTGTTCGATTAAGGCTGCCAAAAGATCCGAACGATGAAAAATAGGGCAACCCAGTTTAACTGCTGCTCGATATTCGGGATTAGTGGTGGCGATCGCCGTGGAGCATACTACCTGGGGTAAATTAATAGTATCATTGCTGCTCGACGGTGCGGATGCAGTTTCGGGTTGGACTCCTGGAGTAACGGGCAACGGTTGAGATTGCTTCAGAGGAGTAGTAGTAAAATAATCCAGATTGCTGGCATCTTGATCGTTAAAAATTCTTACTCCCAAGGTTTTCAAGCGATCGGTAATATGCGACGAATGTAAATCAGAACCCGATACTGGCAGTTGACGTTGAGCAACAATATGGGCTAAAGCCGACATTCCAATTCCGCCAATACCGATAAAATGAAATGGTTTTCCATTCAATTCTACTTTGGTCACTGTTTTATCTCCTGCCATAACACAAATATTCTGACTCCAAAGCTATAGATTACTTTCTCAGTTATGAGAAAAAATACTCTGTAACTGGTCGTCGCTCTAAACAATAAGGGCTATGATAGCAAGATTTTTTTTGACTTAGGGTTTAGAAAACAACTAGGGCGTGTCATCAATCATAAAATAAAGCCCTAGCAAATCGATAAATTGATTTTTTCGAGCAAAATATTTTGGGCAATCGACGAAAGAATCAATTATTCTATTATCTTCAAGACAAAATTATCCGATTTTATTGGCAAATATGCGAATAAATTAGCTATTTTGCCGAGTTGTTATCTTTTGGATGGAGTTAAAACCGATTGCAAAAAGGGTCTTGAAATATGCTTACTTTACGATATGATGAGTCTTATTAAGAATGTTTTAACTATTAACACAATAAATTAGAGGGCAAGAATATAGTGGTTAGAGTAGCAATTAACGGTTTTGGACGTATTGGACGTAACTTTGTTAGGTGTTTGCTGAGTAGAGGCACAGACACCAATCTAGAATTAGTCGGTATTAATGATACTTCCGATCCCAAAACTAATTCTCATCTATTAAGATACGACACCATGTTAGGTACTTTAGATGCAGATATCGGTTATGATACCAATTCTCTAATCATCAACGGCAACACAGTTAAATGTGTTTCCGATCGCAATCCTTTGAACTTGCCTTGGAAAGAATGGGATATTGATATTGTTATTGAATCTACTGGCGTTTTCCGCGATGCTGCTGGCGCGGGCAAACACCTCCAAGCTGGTGCTAAAAAAGTAGTTATTACTGCTCCTGGTAAAGGCCCTGATATTGGTACTTATGTAATGGGAGTAAACCACGAACAGTATCAACACGGAGAGTTTGATATTCTCAGTAATGCTAGTTGTACTACCAACTGTTTAGCTCCTATTGTTAAAGTTATCAACGAGAACTTCGGTATCATCAAAGGTACGATGACTACCACTCACAGTTACACTGGCGACCAACGTATCTTAGATGCTAGCCACCGCGACTTGAGACGCGCTAGAGCAGCAGCAGCCAACATCGTACCCACTTCTACTGGTGCAGCGGTAGCGGTAGCCTTGGTATATCCCGAAGTTAAAGGTAAATTAGATGGTATTGCGATGCGCGTACCTACTCCTAATGTTTCTGTAGTTGACTTGGTTGCTCAAGTTGAAAAGAAAACTATTGCTGAAGAAGTAAATGAAGTACTCAAAAAAGCTTCTGAAGGTCAAATGAAAGGGATTTTGGGCTACACTGACGAACCTCTAGTATCTTCTGACTTCAAAGGTACAGATGTTTCTTCTACTATTGACGGACAGATTACTCTAGTTTTAGATGGCGACATGGTTAAAGTTGTTGCTTGGTACGATAACGAATGGGGTTATTCTCAACGTGTTGTTGACCTAGCTGAATTAGTTGCTAAAGGAATGTAAGATACTAATTTAATTTTATTGAAATTAAACTAAATCAAAACACCTCTCTGAGTTAATAGGGGGGTGTTTTTTTGATGACAAAAAATAGATGCAAACCGCGTGCATAGTAGTTCAGATAATTTCTCCCGTTGCTTGTAGAGAATGTAGACGCTGATAAATACCGCCTCGATCTAGTAACTCTTGATGGCTACCTGTCTCGATAATTTTCCCAGCATCTAGCACTACAATTAGATCCGCTTCGCGAATAGTACTCAGACGGTGAGCAATAATTAGGGTAGTGCGCGTACCGAGAATAGATTTCATGGCTAGCTGGATCGATCGCTCTGATTCGTAATCCAAACTAGAAGTAGCTTCGTCAAAGATTAAAATATCGGGATCGACTATTAAGGCTCTAGCAATACCCAAGCGTTGTTTT
>CAYXWE010000339.1:0-5014 GCA_964468145.1 uncultured Pleurocapsa sp. | reverse complement strand
TCTGTTTTAGGGAATCTCCCTCGTTTAGCGCAGCGTACGGGGGAGAGGAAGTCAACGAATCAAGCAATGTTACTTTGTAACGGCGACGCTCTGGCCTTGCGCGATTGAAAAGCAGGCTTCAGATTATACACTTTGTTAAATCGACAGTAAACTAAAAGAATGTGTCACACTAGAGACGAGGAATACCAAATTACTCTAGAGGTAGAAACAATATCAACTTATGGTGGGCTTAGTATCCTGAAGTCTGCCGAACTTATACCATTTTTGTAAACGATTAAAGGATATACAAAGTCATGGGATTATTCGATCGCCTTAGCCGAGTTGTTCGGGCCAATATTAACGATCTAGTCAGCAAAGCCGAAGATCCAGAAAAAGTTCTGGATCAAGCAGTAATGGATATGCAGGAAGACTTGGTGCAGTTACGCCAAGCTGTTGCCAGAGCGATCGCGACTCAGAAGCGTACCGAACAACAATACAACAAAAACCAGTCAGAAGCTACCAACTGGCAGCAAAGAGCGCAATTAGCCTTAAGTAAAGGCGATGAGAATTTGGCTCGCGAAGCATTAGTGCGTAAAAAATCTTTTGCGGATACTGCTGCTTCTTTGAAGATACAACTCGACCAGCAAAGCAATAATGTAACTACCCTTAAGCGCAATCTGATTGCTTTAGAAAGCAAAATTTCTGAAGCGAAAACTAAAAAAGATATGCTCAAGGCTCGTGCCAATGCAGCCAAGGCTCAACAACAGCTACAAGACTCAATGAATAACATTGGTACTAGTAGTGCGATGGCTGCATTCGAGCGTATGGAAGAAAAAGTTGCGATCGCCGAAGCTGAGTCAGAAACGGCTGCCGAATTGGGCGGTGTGGGTATCGAGCAACAGTTTGCTCAATTAGAAGCTAGTAGCGGAGTAGATGACGAACTAGCAGCGATGAAAGCCCAACTAAGTGGAGGTTCGGTAAGTCAAGAAGCTCTACCTGCTGCTGATAGTGCTGCACCATCGAAAAGCGATGTCATCGATGCTGAGTTGGATGAATTACGCTCTCAACTCGATAAATAAGTTAGAGCCGATCCTCAACTAAAATAAAAACAGCAGGTAAATTACTTAATACCTGCTATTTTTATGAGCGAGCGCAATCTAGGCAAAATTATTGGTTAGAATCGCTGATTTTCTAGTTTATTTAAAGCAAGACGAGCTTGTTCAAAATCTGGTTTTAGCTCGATTGTGCGATGCAAACAGGCGATCGCTTTGTGTACTTGTTGGTGCTGTACCAGCTTCTTCGCCAGAGTAAAGTATTCTTCTGGTTTTGCCCCATTGCGATCGATCGCCAAAGCTTCGTACCAAAGAAGAACAGCTTGAGATTCTTCGCCAAGGTTGCTGTAAACTTTAGCCAGATTGCGATAACTTTTGGCAAAATTAGGCTCTAATTTTAAAGACTTTTGGTAGCAAACAATCGCTTTTTGCCATTGTTTTTGTTGAGCGTACGAACTACCCAAATTATTCCAAGATGTCGCAGTATTATTTTGCGGTGGAGTAATAGAGTCATTTTCCCCAGACAAATTAGAATTATTGTTGCTCTTTGGCTTTGAATAGTCTTTTTCGATGGAGCGATCGCTTTTAGCTGTAGCTTTCGGTAATAGCTTGCGGGCTACATTTTGGGGTAGTAGAGGAATTTCTGTTTGAGAATTTTTAGCTGCTACTTCTTGAGAATCAAGTTGAGACTGAGAACGGGATCTATTTTTAGAATTAAATAGTAATTTTCTGATTGGTTTGCGTTCTTTACCCGAACTAGAATTTGGCACGACTAAAGCAGCAGAACAATCGACATCGGAATCGGGTAAAGAGATTAATTGATGGTAATAGATTACCGCTTGTTGCCACTCTTCTAACTCTTCAAGTATTTGCACTAACTGAGCCAATTCCGCTTCTGCTTGGGGAGCTAGTTTGACTCCATGAATAAATAAGATGCTAGCTTCTTTAACTTTTCCTTGTTGATAGAGTTCTCGACCAAAATCAAAATATTCTTCTGCCCCTAAAATTGCTGGCTCTAGATTAATAGCTCGACACAAACACTCTAAAGCCTTGTCTGTATCTCCCAATTCTTCCCAGACTTGAGCCAAATTGCGATATGTTCCTGCTAGGTTTGGGTCGAGAATTATCGCCTGTTGATAATAATCAAGAGCTTCAGTCCATTTGGCGCGATCTGCATAAATTGTACCTACATTGGCGTAGATGCTAGCAAGATCGGGGTCGATCGCTAGAGCCTTGGCGTAAATCCCTAAAGCATCCCCCTGTCTGCCTTGACGATATAAAATATCGCCCAGAATCTTATAAGCATTCGCATTATCGGGAACAATGTCCAAAGAGTTTTTGCAAGCTACGATCGCTTTATTCCAATCGCACTTGTTGAGATAAATTAAAGCTTGTTCGATATAAATCTGAGCGATCGTCTTTTTTTGTTCGGAAGTTGGTCGATCTGATTTGTATTTATTCCAAGTCCGAACTAATGATAGCGAAGGAGGTTCGGCTTGGCAAGCTTGGGATATTTGATTGGCTGATGATGATTGGATAGAAGAGTTTGAACTGTTCATTGAAGAACCATGATAGAGACGACTTAACGGTATATACGATGACTATTTGTGTATGATTAATGAGGTTTATGTTATCTCATGAATTTTTCGATCGCCATATTTTTCTGCTGCTCTTATAGATAAATTAATAACTTCCAATAGTCATGCAATTTGCCAAACGTTTACAATCTCTAGATCGCAACGTATTTGCAGATATGGATCGGGCTAAAACCCAAGCCAAAAATGTGGGGCAAGAAATTATCGATCTGTCTTTGGGATCTTCAGATCTGCCTGTAGCCGAACCGACAATTTCGGCGATTTCTACGGCTTTGCAAGATCCTCAAACCCACGGCTACCTATTACACGCGGGGACAAAAGAATTTCGAGTTGCAGCAGCCCAATGGTATAGCAAGAGATTTGAAATTCCCGTCGATCCTCAGACTGAAGTACTGCAATTAATTGGTTCTCAAGAGGGTACCGCTCATTTGCCTCTAGCAGTTCTCAATCCTGGAGATATCGCTTTGGTGCTAGATCCTGGCTATCCCTCTCATGCAGGAGGCGTATATTTGGCTGGTGGAGAAATTTATCCCCTGGCTTTGTTAGCAGAACATGACTTTTTACCAGTGTTGGCAGATATTCCCGCAGATATCTTAGCCAAGTCAAAAATGATGGTGTTGAGCTATCCCCACAACCCAACTACAGCGATCGCTCCTTTAGCCTTTTTCCGTCGAGCGGTCAATTTTTGTCGCCAACACGATTTAGTTTTAGTACACGATTTTCCTTATGTAGATTTAGTCTTCGATCGAGCCATTACCGCCCCCTCAATTCTGCAAGCGGATCTTCAAAAAGAGCGCAGTATAGAATTTTTCACCCTCTCCAAATCCTATAATATGGGCGGATTTCGCATCGGGTTTGCCATTGGTAATCGTGATTTAATTCAAGCCTTGAGGCAGATCAAAGCAGTAGTAGACTTCAATCAATATCGTGGCATCCTAGATGGTGCGATCGCTGCTTTAACTGGTTCGCAAACATCCGTAGCTGAGACTGTTGCTACTTTCAAAGCACGTCGCGATGCCTTTATTGAAGCTCTAAATAAAATTGGCTGGCAAGTGCGATCGCCTGAAGCCACTATGTACGTTTGGGCAAAACTACCAGAACCCTGGCAAAATAACTCTATTGACTTTTGTACTCAACTTGTCGCTCAGACAGGGGTTGCTGCTTCTCCTGGTGCGGGATTTGGCAATTCTGGAGAAGGATATGTCCGTTTTGCTTTAGTTAGAGAACCCGATATTCTGCGTCAAGCAGCAGCTAGAATTCAACAGTTCTTACAATAGATTTAAATTATGTAGGGGGTTAAGTTGGTTAGCCAGAGATCTTTTATCGGCAAAATCGATCGTTGCAATTCAAAACAGCACCTTCATTCTCATCGATTATTTATTTTAGAGTTACAGCAGTTTCTCAAACCATTCGAGTTCTCCTTTTTCGCTGACAAACTCTTATGTCTACTGCGGTTTTATTGTTGGGCAATAGCAGGAGTACAATCGAATCTAGAAGAACTAGAAATTAACTTTCAGCCACCCGATATATTTAATCTCAAGCTAACCGCTAGCAATTCCCACAATTCTATTACCAAAGAATATGTAGTGGCGATCGCCAATATCTTAGATTGCTTCCTCGATATCGATCCTTTACTAGAAACCGAAAGATTGCAAATAGGACTGTTATTGCCCTCAGAAGAACCCGCCATTATCGACTTTCTGCAAGAAACTGAAATGTGGCAGATGCGAGGCGAGCGTTATACGCCTATAGTAAATCTTCATTCTCATTATCGGCAAAATAATCTCCAACCCTGGTTCAAATATCATTTTGTACTGCGATTATTACCTAATAAAAAGCCTGTAGGATTTATCAGTTTTGCTCAAATATCCCAACCCAAATTGATAACCCCTCTCATTAGCCCGATAGCTTATGAACCTGTAATACTTAGTTATGGGCTGTCTTCAGCTTATTGGGGGCAAGGATTAATGTTTGAGTCCCTTTCTGCTTGCGTACCCTGGTTTACTCGCGATCGAGATGTCAAAGAAATAATTGCCTTCGCTCAAATCAATAATCAAGGATCGCGACGTATTCTGCAAAAATTAGGTCTAGAAGAATATGGAGTACTAGAAAATCCTCAAATTAGTCGAGATCTCAAAGAACTATACCAATTTATCATTCACAAAAAAATCTCATAGTCATTCTAATTAATTTCCTCACGGTCAATAAAGAATTCAATTAGCAACGAAGCAATAAGAGTTTCAGCTAATTTTGAACTCACGTCAGTCATTAAATAAAATATCGATCGCACCACTACCAATCATCATCGTAATCTTCTATACTGGGTCTACCATTATCGCGCTTCTTCGTCGATACTATCTCCTCTGCCTCTACTAGATCGCCATCTTC
>CAYXWE010000338.1:0-5019 GCA_964468145.1 uncultured Pleurocapsa sp. | reverse complement strand
TATACTCTGGGTATTTTTATTAGTTATTATCGCTATTACAGCACAGGAGCAATAGTTAATTCTGTTCATCATCTTCCAACCTATAGTTTTAAATCAATCCATTTGAAATAAACAAGATAATGTCTACTCAAACTCAATCAGCGAATAGTCAGAAACCGATTGAAAATCTCCAAGGACAAGCAGTTGCCAAACATCAAGCTAATAAATTAGATGATGCTCTCAATTTATATCTACATTCAATCGAAGTAGATGAAAACCAGCCAGAATGGATTTATGCCAATGCGATCGCTTTAGCAACTCAGATAGATCGCTGCGATACGGGATTTAAACTCAAGCGCAAAGCAGAAAATATTTATCCTCAAAATGATGCTATATCTAGAGCGATCGCTTTATTATTCGAGGGACAAAAGGAAGGCAACAATGCGATTAAATACTATCAAAAATCCCTGGCATTGAATTCCGAACAGCCAGAATGGTTATACATCAAGCTATTTAAATTATTAATTGAATCCGAGCGACTAGTTGAAGCTCAAAAAATTAAAAATATTGCTCTACAAAAATTCCCCAAATCAACAGCATTCAAACAAGAATGTACTGCAAATGTTACTCCTCAAAACAATACAATCGCTTCGGCAAAATTGACTCAAAGCACCACTAGATCGACACCAAAAAACATCGAACATATTGTCGATTTAGATGTTAGCAGCGAACGCGGTAAGCTAATGGATTTGGCGATCTTCAATCAATATCAAATACTGCTAGAACGAGTATTATGTCACATCAACGGAGGTAAAAAAGAAATGGATACAGATGCTTTGGTACATTGTTTGGCAGAAATAAAAACCGATCTTCATTATCTAAAAACCAAGCTATTAGATCCCCCTGCATCTATGGTAGATCCCCAGGCAAAATCTTTAGTTGATATCGATAATATGGTTAATTCTGCTCCTCCCATACCAATCAAATGCGAACTAAAAGAGCGTATTGTAGGCTCTGGGTGGCACGCACAAGAACAACACGGACGCTGGACGGGGCCTGGTACTCTCTCCTCCATTGTGTTGGCGTATCCCGCTCCTGGTAAATATAGATTAGAAATTATTGTCAAAGCCGAAGCCAAAACGGGTTTATTGCAGACATTAAAGGTAAATATTGGCGATCGCCCCGTGGAGATTAAGCCGATTCAAACTACAGGCAATCGATCTTTCCCTGCAGTGGTGACAGGAGAAGTTGTTATTACTGCCCAACAAAACGAGCCTTTTTTGGCGATCGATTTAACTCTTGCTGAAACCGTCAATCCTCCCGCATCGGATGCCCGTTTACTAGGTTTGTTAGTCGAAAGAATTACCCTAATTCCCATATTGTAAGGGCGAATTGTCGTTTACCCCTACTCTCTTACTTCCTCGTTCTTTGTTCCTCACTCCTTGTTCCTTGACAAATGGACATCCTCTGGTTTTCTCCTACGCCTTCTCACCCCCAAAATGCGGGCAATCGCAGTCGCATCTTTGCACTGGTTAAATATTTCCAAGATTTGGGGCATCATATTACTTTCGTCTACTTTGCTCAAGAAGGTAAAGATGCTCAAGCGATCGCAGCTATGGAAGCGCAATGGGATGATTTTTACCTCATCCCTAAAACCCACAAGCCACAGAAATCTCTGGGAAATCTGTGGGGTATCGATGACTGGTACGATCCTATAATTACCGATCGCCTGGGAAGTCTGCTAAGACAAAAGTCTTTTGAAGTGGTTTTTTGCGAGTATATCTTCCAAAGCAAAATCTTGGAATTATTCCCGCCTCAATCGATCAAGATAATCGATACTCACGATCGCTTTGGCGATCGCGCTAATCTACTCCAGCGCAACGGTATTGCTCCCGATTTCTTTTATACCTCCAACGAACAGGAAGCCATTGGCTTAAATCGGGCGGATATTGTCATAGCAATCCAAGAAGATGAGGCTAGCTATTATCGCTCGATCTCCAAAGCTAAAGTAGCTGTGGTGTCTCACATTGTTCCTGAATCTCATTGGCAGTGGGGGATGGCAAAAGATCCAGATAAACCGCTGCGGATTGGCTATTTTGGTTCGGGCAATTCCTTTAATCGCAAGAGTGTCGCTCGCTTTATTAGTGCCTACTGTCAAAATAAAGAATTGATGGCAGAGTCAGAATTAATCTTTGCAGGTTCGATTTGCGATCGCTTGGAGTTACCCCCAGAAGTTAACCATACTTTGATGGGTAGAATAAATGGCATCGAAGATTTTTATCGTGCAGTAGATACCGCCATCAATCCCATGATTGCGGGGACTGGATTAAAGATTAAAACCGTCGAAGCAATGAATTTCGGTTTGCCAATTATCTCTACCGTTAGCGGTAGCGATGGTTTGCCCGTAGAACAAAAATATCATTTGTTGTCTTCACCAGAAGAGATGGTGTCTCATCTTTTAGCGATGGTAGATTCTCAGACTTTAGCAGAAGTAGGCAAAGAATCTTCTAAAGTAATCAATAACTACAAATATCAGTTAGTACAGCAGTTAAGCTTACTCAGTCAAACGATCCAAACCATTAAAAGCGATCGCCTCAACCCCAAGACAATTGTGGTGGTAACAGAAGCCCCATTTTGGGAAGGAAACAATGGCAAACACGAACGTATCCTCTCCCTGTGTAATGAAATCAAACGTCATTCAACCTTAACCATCTTTTTCTTAGGCTCGATTTGGCAAGCCAGACGAGAAGAAATAAAAGCCTGCGGTTACGAGGGTATGGTAGTTAGTTTCAAAGATTACGAACGGGGAGAATTGCCCGAAGACTTACCCCAGTGGACGGAATTTTTTGATGTACCAGGATTAAAAAGATGGCGACATTCAGCCTTTTATCGCTCCTTTGCTAAGTTCATCGCGATCCAAAAACCCAACATGGTCATTCTAGAGTATATCTATCTGGCCTATCTAAAAGAAGCAATTCCCGATCGCTGCACTACAGTATTAGATACCCACGATATTATGTGCTTTCGGGAATATCGTTTCTACGAACATGGTTTCGATCACCACATTAATATTTCTTTAGCAGAAGAAAAACGCATTATAGAACAGTTTGATGCAGTAGTAGCGATTCAAAAAGAAGAAAGAAAGCTACTACAAAAAATCGTACCGAATACCCCTGTTTTACTTTGCCCTCATGCGATCGATGCAGACATCCCCAAAACCAATAATTATGCCATCAAAACTATTGGCTTTATTGGCGGTTCTAGTTTAGCCAACCGCGTGGGTTTGGAGTGGTTTATCAAGCAAGTTTGGTCGGTCATAAAAACCTACGACTTAGAGTTACTAATCTTTGGCAGTATTAGCGAACAATTTACCGAATATTACGCCCAAGATCCTCAAATAAAAAATATGGGTGTAGGTCGAACTCAAGCAGAAATTTATACCCTAAGCGACTGTACGATCAATCCTATTTTTGTTGGTGGTGGTTTAAAGATCAAAACCTTAGAAGCGATCTCTTACCATACCCCTATTGTATCTACTGTTGAAGGAGCAGTAGGTATAGGAGAAGTAGGGAACAACGGCATCATGTTAGCTCGCGATCGCGCTGAATTTATTGAAGCTTTTATTCGTTTAGTAAACGAACCCAATTTAGTCAAAGAATTAATCGCTCAAGGACAAGCTTTGATCGACTCTGATTTTAATTCTAATGTTGCTTATCGCCCCCTACTAGAACTCGCAAAATATTAAGTAGTGAGTAGCACCATCTATAGCAATTCTATCCCAGTTATGAAAAATTATTTGTTTTGAATGTTATTTGTTCTTTGTCCTTTGTCACTGGGTCTTTTCATCAATAATTTAGGGTTGCTATAGCAAATGACTAATAACCAATGACTAATAACCAATAACCAACAACCAATGACTAATCAACCCAAAAAAATAATATTTACAGGGGATATATTTCGCTCCAACCATTTAGGTAATGGCTCGCAAGATATCAATATCAATTGGCTATCTTCTGCCCTAAGCCCCTGTCTAAAACTAGCATCATCGTTAAGCCTAGAAAAACAATTATTCTCCAGAAAAGATGCCTCTTTAACTCAATCAGGCTATCAGATGATTGAATCAGAAGTATCCATAGAAGGTTGGGCAAAACTTTTTAAATATAAAAAATTAAATCGAGACTTTTTGATGAATGTCTGGCTTAGTTTTCGAGACTCCATTGTTATTGCTTTTGAGATCCCTGAAATACTCAGAGACGCTTTAGATACATTGGGCATTCCTTTTATCGATATCATCATTCATCCCGTGCGTTTTTTAGATGATATTGTCTTTGGTATTAGAAGCAATAATCGCGAGATATCCCAACTATTTACCCAGTACATATTGCCAGAAGAATCAATTCTGATGCAGGCGGGTATAGTAATGGCAAGTATGAGCCGTTTGCCACGGTTAAAAATATCGGGGAAAGCTGCTTTATTTGCTGGACAAACTACCGATGATAAAGTATTAATTAATCAAGATAAATTTTATAAGGTTAGTGACTTTTGCGATCGCTTTGCTGAGATTTCAGCGAGTTACGACACACTCCTAATCAAGGCTCATCCCTATAGTTTAGATCCTTTTGAAGCTATTTCTATTTCTCGTTTATTTGGTAATTGCCAAATAGTGAAGGATAACTTTTACTATCTAATGTCTCACGACAATATTGAGGCAGTTTATAGTATTAGCTCTAGTACTTCTATTGAAGCTAAATATTTAGGAAAACAAGGCTTTCACTTGAGCAATTATCCCTTCCGCTTTACCGAAGAATACGACGAAGCGGAATTTAAACTAGGCTCTTTCTTTACCGTAGATGATGTTATTTTTTCGGCGGATTTTTGGCGTAATATTCTTGCTCCTTTAGTGTCTACTTCTGCCTTAACTAACATTAAACTCCCGAAAAAACCTAATCGCATTCGTACCTCTTTACGCAGTTTTTGGGGATTTAATTTTGTCGATACGGACATTATCTGTGATTTACATAGTCGTCGATAGTTGGATCT
>CAYXWE010000337.1:0-5025 GCA_964468145.1 uncultured Pleurocapsa sp. | reverse complement strand
CCTCACAGCTGGTTGATTAGCCTTTGACTAACTCAACCCAACAGTATTTAATTGTAGCAGAAGTTTGTCCAACAATGCAAGAAAAAACTCAATCTAATTCTCTTTCTCATCTCAACGAGCGCGGAGAAGCTCAGATGGTGGATGTTTCAGCCAAAAAAGTCACCCGTCGCACGGCGATCGCTATGGGCAAAATTATTATGTCTGTCCATACCTTGGATACTATTGAAGCGGGCAACGCTCCCAAAGGGGATGTTTTGGGTACGGCAAAAATAGCAGGGATTATGGCAGCCAAACAAACAGCTAATTTAATTCCCTTGTGCCATCCATTACCCATTCACAAAATCGAAGTAGACATTGCACCCGATCGCAATTTACCAGGATACGAAATTAAAGCCACCGTAGCCATTAAAGCAGAAACAGGAGTAGAGATGGAGGCTTTAACGGCGGTTTCGGTAACAGCATTAACTTTATACGACATGGCAAAGGCATTGGAAAAGTCGATGCAGATTACCGAGATTAGTTTACTCAGCAAAACTGGAGGTAAATCGGGAGATTATTTTGCAGACAAAAACAACGGCTAACCAGATACAATAACAATATATTGAATTTCTTAATTTTTAATCGTAATTTATGCCTCCTCGTTGGCCGAGAGAACCAAATCGTAAAACCGATCCTGAATATCGTCGTCTAGAAGATCTGATTAACTTTGCAGTTCATGTCGGCGTGTATGCTGCCAGCAACTCAGGCTTGTGGTTTGTTCACATCATAAAATCAACCCAATGGCCTTGGTTATTGTGGGTAAATGGGATCTGGTTCGGTATTTTAGTCCTTCATTTTATCTATATTAAAGCGATCGCCGACTACACATCAGTAAAAACTTAATTCATCTAAAATGGCTAGCACACAAGACATCGAAGCATTAGCAGCGCAAATTGGTGAAAATGTATATATCGATATCGCCAAATGGCACTTGTACCTGAACGATGCTCATTTACACACAGCAGTAGCAGAAAAAGTTTATCCTCTTTTAGAAGATGATTCTCTAAGTGAGGATGCAGTAACTTCGATCCTCCAAAGTATTGCAGTAAAAGTAGGTGGCGGTGCAACCGAATTATCTCTAGATAAACTAATTCCCATGCAGGGTAAAGTTAATCTACTAGATTTATTGGAAGAATATCAAAAAGATATGTAAGTCATATCTCAAACTTACATCTTAAACAAACATGGATTGGCAACTTATTGGTATTAGCTTTGCCACGGTATTTTTGGCCGAAATTGGCGATAAAAGTCAACTGGCTGCGATCGCTCTAGGAGGTAGCTCAAGCAACCCCCGTGCAGTTTTTATCGGCTCGACGGTGGCTTTGATCTTGGCAAGTTTTCTAGGGGTTTTAGCTGGTGGTGCAACCGCACAGTTTCTTCCAGAAAAATTGTTAAAATCTCTGGCTGCGATCGGTTTTGCTACCATGGCACTACGGACATTGTGGGTAGACGGAGATTAGATGCGAATATTGGATAATCAATATGGAGTTTATTATTTTTCGATACTTTGCGAATAAAAAAAGGACAGAAATAATTCTGCCCTAGAACTAATTTGAGCGGGACGAGATAAATTTTCTATACAGCTACAGTTTCGTGTTTTAGTTCTTTGAATTTATCCAACAAACGATCTGCCCAATACTTAACATCGTAGGTGGTAACGGTTTTGTACATTTTAGCCATCCGTTCTTTTTGTTCTTCGGGCGACATAACCAAAGCCTGTTCGATCGCCCGATCCATACCGTTTAGAGAATAAGGATTGGTGAGAATAGCTTCAGGTAGTTCCACTGCTGCACCAACAAATTCAGATAGTACCAGCACGCCATCTTCTCCGTTGTGAGCCACGATATATTCTTTAGCCACCAGATTTAGACCATCCCGTAGGGGAGTTGTCCAACAAATATCTGCAGCTTTGTAATAAGCCATCAGATGAGGCAATGGAATTGGTTGCGTGAATAGTCGGACGGGCATCCAGTCTAGTTTTCCATAACGACCATTAATTTGACCAACCATTTGTTCGATAGTGCTTTGAGCGGTTTTGTAAACGCGCATTCCTGGGGCTGGTTGGACGCAAGTCATCACAAAACTAACCTTACCGTGGAGGTCTGGGCGACGCTCTAACAGACGACCGTAGGCTGCTAATTTTTCTTCATTTCCCTTAACATAATCGACTCGCCCTGCTGCAATTATTAACTTCTTGCCTGCTAATTCCTCATGGATTTGGTAGAGTCTATTTTTAGTTTCAGTTTTTTCTAAGATGGACTCAATAAACTGGGGATTTGTCCCCACTGGGAAAGCATCAATATTAACAATCTGACCCTTGTAGTTAAGCTGAGTCGTCATTTCAGGTTCTGCTAAAGCAATACCTACAGGAGTCATGTGTCCGTCTACCGCTTCTTGTTTGGTCACCTTGACGGGTTTGAGACTGCGGACGACATTAACAAAGTTCTCAGAATAACGAGGGACGTGGAAGCCGACGATATCGCAACAAAGCAAACTCTCGGCGATCGCATCCCGCCAAGGCAAAATATTGAAAACGTCAACAGAAGGGAAAGGAGTATGGTGGAAAAAGGCAATTCTGGCATCTGGTTTTAGTTCTCGAATATACTGGGGTGCGAGCCAAAGATTGTAATCGTGAATCCAAATTAGAGCGTCTTCTGCTGCCTCTTGGCAAGCTGCTTCGGCAAACATACGGTTGATATTTTTGAAGTTTTCCCATTCTGCGGTTTCTGAAGTGAAATGATAGGGAAAAGAATGTAGGATTGGCCAAAAAGCTTCTTTAGAAGTGATGTGATAAAACTGTTTTACCTGTTCGTCATCTAATGGAATGCGTCGTACATTGTAGTTAGCTTCTCCTTCAATATTGACTCGCTCTTCAAAGCTGTCTTTTTGCTCCTCGCTTACTTGCTTCCACGCGATCCATGTACCTTGATTGACATCTGCAAAAAAGCTTTTTAGGGTAGGGACGATTCCGTTAGGACTTTTCTTGGGGACGTAGTGAATTTTGCCATCTTTGATTATTTCGTCATGAGGTTCGCGATGATAGAGGATAACTAAAGATGATTTCATGATTTTTGATTGGTTATTTATGTTGTTGTATTGAATACTCGATCTATTATTTAGTTTTCAGCTAGGTATTTATGCACAAACTTCCGAATTCTAAATAAATAAGCTAGCTGAAAACATCTATCTTTTGGTTTAATTTAACGATTATGAGAGTTGAGGATGAGCTAAAATTCTTTTGATACAATTGAATCCTACACTAATTATTGTCCCTAACCAAAATCAATCCGATGTCTGGGGTAAATATCTATTATTCAAAGAACTTTAAGAACTTTGGAGTAAAGAGTTGCCGTGTCTGTACACATACATCAGAATAAACTAAGGGAAAAATGCAAATATCGATAGAGCAGAGAGAATTGCGTGAAAGTAACAGTAGATACATCCATTAGGTTAGTTCCAGAAGCAACAGGAAAACTGTTAGCTTGGGCATCGGGTTTAGAAGGATCGAGTACTACATATTTAGAGCAAACTAATGCCTTGGCTCGTAAGCTAGGGGCATATTATCGACCAGATGGCTTGACGGAAATTGGCTTCTGGGTACCAGGATTAATTCGGGATGTACTGCACGAGCGAGAAATATATCTAGAAGTGTTTACTCCTACCACCGAAATCGATTGGCAAGAAAAAGAACAAACCATTTCCTTTCGACGCGATCGCCTGCATCTGGAGCAGCAAGGGGAGTTTATTTGGGGCGTGGTAGCGGGAATGCAGCCAGGAAACCGCGAACAGGCTGGCTCATTCTATTGGTTGCGCTATATAGATCGGGCAGAAAAACTACGGACAGTCCGCGATCTCGTACCCCATTCTTTGCCCTACGGTATTTTTGCCCCAGCGGAACTATATGATATGGATAGTCTCCAGGCAAGTCGTGGAGATCTAGAATATTTAGAGCGTACTGCTAAATCTAGCGATCCTCAAGTCAAAGTTCCCCGCATCAGCGATCCGCGTAATATTCTGCAAATTCATGTCGGTACGGCTTCTGCTGAAGGAACAATTGCTGGTTTGCATCAGGTATATCAAGAGATCGCTCAAAAGCTGCAAACAGGGCAACCTTTAACTCCTAGCGAACAGAATTATGTAGGTTACGATGCGATCGAATTATTGCCTACCGAACCTACTATCGAATATCGCGATGAGTACAGTCCCGAAAGTGAATTTTTTACCTTTTTGGGAGAAGATGACGATAGCGATATTGTGGAAATCGAACTATTTAAACCCAACACTCAAGACTGGGGGTACGACGTTCCTATTATTGGCTCTAGCACTACCAACCCTGCTCTTTTAGGTACTTTGCGTCCTGATGAAGTGGTGGATTTTATCGCCACGCTACATAATTTTCCCACCCACCCCATTCAGTTAATTTACGACCTCGTTTACGGACACGCAGATAATCAAAGCGAACTATTAATCGGTCGAGAATTTCTGAAAGGGCCTAATATGTACGGTCAAGACCTCAATCATCAATTCCCGATGGTCAGGTCTATTCTCTTAGAAATGCAGCGACGCAAACTGGATACGGGTGCAGATGGTATCCGCGTCGATGGCGGTCAAGATTTTCGTTTTTTTAATCCCCTTTCGGGCAAAGTGGAGCAAGATGATGCTTATCTCTTGGCAATGAGCAACATCGTTCAAGATATTCAGGGTCACAAACGATTGATGTTTACTATCTTCGAGGATGGTCGCCCTTGGCCCGAAGAAGGTTGGGAAGAAAAATCTACCTATCGAGAATTAATCGAACTCAAACCCGAATCTTATCAGTGGGGGCCATTAATTTTTGCCCATAATACTCCTAGTATCAAGGGATTTTGGAACAAGAAATGGTCGCGAGTTATGGAAGTAATGACCATCGGCGACCATTGGATTACGGGCTGTGGCAATCACGATACGGTACGTAGAGGTAATCAAATCGCTTCGACAGAAGCAATT
>CAYXWE010000336.1:0-5049 GCA_964468145.1 uncultured Pleurocapsa sp. | reverse complement strand
CCAAAGATAATAATTGCCGATCCGCTAGCGATACTCAATTCCATAAACAGCAATAATAAATTAGCGTTACCGATAGCATTTTCCCAAATCTGACTAACACCGTAGCTGGCTAGCCCTGCGACTAGTGTAGCGATAAACAAGCCCAGAATGCCTTTACTCCACTGCAACAGAGGCAAACCCCCAAAACGACGGTGCAAGATGGTAATAAAGGCGGTTGCCGAAATTATATTTACCCCTACCGTAGCCATAATCAATCCTGGCGCGCCAAAGCGATCGATTAGAAAGTAATCTAAAATAGCATTGATTAAAATATTAACAATACTGATCTTAAAAGGAGTTTGACCGTCGCCTAAGGCGTAAAATACTCGAATTAGAACGTCTCTAGTAATGTAGAAAAACATTCCAAAACCACACACCACCAATAGAGAAGCCACAAACCGAGCATCAGACAAATCGAATTGTCCTCGCTCAAAAGCAAATCTCACAATGGGTAGGGAAAGGGACATAAAAATTGCAGTAAAGGGCAGCATACTCAACGCGCCCAAAAATATACCCTGACGTATTCTTTCTTTCAATTCCGACCAATTTTCAGGAGTAGTCAAACGAGAAAAGACGGGATAAAAAGGCACTAAAATGGCGTTAGAAATAATCCCGAGGGGAGTAATAAATAAAAAAGTAGCACTTTGAATTGCTGCAGCAGCATCGGGAATACCAGAAACAAAATATTGATCGACGTTGAGGTTGATATAAACCATACCCGATGACAGGGTGGCAGGAATCATCACCCCGAACACTTCCTTTACTCCTGGTGTATTCCAGTTAAATCGCAGTTTGAGCGTCCCCATCCCCGCCCGCCACTGGACGATTAATTGGGCTAACCATTGAAGAATTGCCCCGCCGACAGTAGCACTAGCCAGAACAATCGCACCAAGTTTAAAGTATTGGGGTGTATTGAGCCTATCGCCAAATCGCCACAAAACCCCCGCTACTCCCGTGGTAATTATCGCACTCGAAAACAGAGGACTAATACTGGGAAGTAAATAACTATCTGCTGCATTGAGAGAGCCAAAACCAATCCCGATCAATCCTGCTAAAAGAGCCATCGGAGCCATAATTTGTAACTGCAGGGTGGCTAATTGTTTGACTTCGGGGGCTAATTCTGGTCCGAGGATGCCAATCAAATTGCCTGCAAACATTATCAAGGCTGCAGTAACCGCGATTAATAAAATACTAACCAGAGTCGAAACAGTTTCCACGATGGCGGGGGCTTCGGATTTATCTCTTTTGGCTAAAGTACCGACCAAAGCACTATGAAAAGGGCCATTAATGCCACCAATTAGCACAAAAAGAAAGCCAGGGATAGTATAGGCGTAAGTATAAGCATTTCTGACCGAACCAATTCCAAAAGCTGCATTAACTACTAGCTCGCGAACAAAACCAAACAGCTTACTTACCAAAGTTGCGATCGCGACAACCTTAGCGATATTTCCTACCGAGGGGGGCGATTTTTTATTTGCAGTCACAATATACAGAATATACAAATATGAGGAATTGGGTTCGATATATTATAGTTACTAGTTTCGTAGTTAAATAAAACTGCGACCAAAAATAACAGATAGGGCGATCGCAACGGTTGATTTTGTCGGAGAATTTGCGCTATTTATTATTTAATATCTATAAATATTCAAACTTTTGTATGAGTAAATTAGAACACCCCTACCTTCAATTAATAGACGTAATTTTAAACAACCCTAGAGAACAAGAAATTAATATTCTAAATGCCAATCAAAAGTTAGTTAATCAGGAGTTTATTAGTTGTTTGATGTCTGCGGGAGAAAAGCTCAGAAAGGCAGGAGGACTAGATCGGGCAGAGAGTTTAATAAATTTGGCAGGAAAGCTACTTCAGCTAGAAAAGGCGAACACCCCAACAACTCAACGCAAAGAATACTTTGAGTTTTTGATGAATCTATTACAGCAAGTTTCTAACCAAGTCGAGCCAGTCAAAATTTATCATTTTATTCGTCAGAATCCAGGAAAACTCGATCGCAACTCAACCAAAATTTTGCAATACTGGGCAAACGAAACCATTGTTTCCGTTAGTTCCCAACAGCAAAGAGCGATTGCTAACGATCTGGTTAATTTTGGTAATATTATCGGTAGCTATCCCGCAGGAGATAAAGCAAACAATGTAGAGTTGGCAATTGTCGCCTATGAAGCTGCCCTCAAAGCATACAAGCCAATTAATTTTCCTAAAGATTGGGCAATGATTCAGTCTAATCTGGGCAATGCCTATCGCGATCGCGTTTTGGGCAGTCAGCAAGAAAATATCGAACGGGCTTTGGCTACCTATCAGCTAGCCTTGGAAGTAATTACTCAAGAAAAGTATCCCTACTTATGGGGTAACACCCAGCGCAATCTCGGTATTGCCTATAGCTATCGGGTAGAAGGCAGTCGCAGCAAAAATATCGAACAGGCGATTCTCGCTTATAACCGCGCATTATCAGTTCATACTTTAGAAGATTATCCCCACGATTGGGCAGCCAGCCATAATAACTTGGGGGATATTTACCCCAAGCGGATCGTGGAAGACAAAGCAGAAAATATCGAAACCGCGATCGAACATTTGGAAAAAGCTCTCGAAGTATATATTCTTTCAGAAAATCCCCATCGTTGGGCAATGCTGCAAAACAACTTAGGTAATGCTTTTCAGTCCCGCGTCAGAGGCGATCGCCGAAGTAATATCGAACGCTCGATCTCTCACTATCAAAATGCTTTATCAATTCATACTTTAGAAAAATTCCCCTATAATTGGGCAATGCTCAACAATAACATGGGTGGTGCTTATCGCCATCGAATTAAAGGAGATGCAGCAGACAATAAACGCAAAGCGATCGCTTTTCTCAATAAGGCTTTGTTAGTTTATACCCAGGATAAATTTCCCCGTCGGTGGTCAGAAATTCAACACAATATTAGCAATATAGATCGAACTTAATTCTATAGGACTTACGCATTGACTGAATAACTCAAATATGTAGTACTGATTTTAGACATTCATTTGTGATTTTTCGATGCTTATGAAGCGATCGCTATCTATCAAAAGAAATTATAATAAGTCTGAAACAACCTATTTTCGTTAATCAACGATAGTATTTATGTACGGTGCGTAAGTCCTATTCTAGTTGCTACTTTATAGATTAAGTCCCCAACTCCCAATTCTCTGGTGCGGGACATTCAAAATCCATTTTCTGCTGCGATCGCGGATGAATAAAAGATAAACTATAAGCGTGAAGAAAATAACCGCAATCCCCAGGTACGGGTATATTTTCCTGCTTATCTGCAATAGGTGCAAAACTTCCCCCCACTACATATAAAGGATCTCCCCACAGAGGATAACCAACTGCTGCAGTATGAATTCTAATTTGATGGGGACGACCAGTATAAATTGTCACTTCGAGTAAAGTACGATCTGAGTAACGCCGAATTACTTTACTTTCACTTCGAGCATACTTACCATTAGATGTTGCCCCGTAGATGTAGCCCAATACTGGATGAGGAATTTTGCCGATGGGTTGCTCGATAGTTAGGCGATCTCTTATAGTATTTCCCGCAACAATAGCTCGATAGGTTTTTCTTAGCTGGCAAGTATCTTTTCCTGTCGTACGATTTCGCATTTGCTTCGCCAGATTAGATTTTGCTAATTGCGATCGCCCTAAAAGCAAAAGTCCCGAAGTCCCTCTACCCAAACGATGAATGGGAGTGGGTGTATCTTCTGAATAAAGAGTTTTGAGTTGCCACAACAGAGTATGCGACAAAAAACCACCCCCTGGAATCACCGGGAGTCCAGAAGGTTTATCGATTAATAATAAATCTAAATCTTCGTATAAAATCTCAAATCTCAAAGGAACTTCAGGCTCAATCCAAGGCGGGCGATGGTAAGTAAGCTTGTCTCCTGCTTGGACAATGCGATCGCTTTGGATAATGCAACCATCAATCGCGATCTGACCCAATTCAATTCTACTTTGCCATTGAGTTTGGCTAGAGTGACGATACTTGTTGGTGTAATAATCCAATACCGTTTGTCCTGCATCAGCAGCCTTGACTCTTTCGCGGTAAATCCAGCCATAATTCATGTTTATTTTTCAAATGCCCGATGTGAATTCAAAATCAGAGTAAAGCGCTTTTTTCTTAACTACAACAATTTGTGAATTAGTCTGCCCAAAGTATCCCAAATTTTGACAGTGCGATCGCTACCACCACTAACAATAAACCTCAAAGTTTCTCAATGCAGAGATTATTGACATCTTCGGACTCGAACCCACGCGATCGCTTTTAAAAAAGCAACCTGAAAAAAACCCTTAGATATTTTTGAGGCCAGATCGATATTAATACCGATTTTTTGCTGATATCTACCGATGTCAACTATCAGCATTGAGACTTATAGTTTTATATAAGTAAATAGTAAAATTTAGCTATAGTAAAAAAATATGATATTTGCTTTACTTAATAATCTTAAAAAGCAATCTTTTACTGGCGTTGCCCATATTAGAACCAAAGGCAAAGAAGATCCCCTTCATTGGAGAGTGTATTTCGATCGAGGTAAGCTCATTTGGGCAAATGGAGGAATCCATCACAATCGCTCGTGGCAAAGACACTTAAGTAAGTATTGTTCTAAGATTGATTTAAAGCAAATTAATTTTCGCGATAGCGAACAATATCGATGTGCAGAATATCACAGCATAGGTATCTTGTTACAAAAAGATTTAGTACCTAAAGAAGCAGTTATAAAGCTAATTAGTAGCAAAATTGTCGAAACATTTTTCGATCTTTTTCAAAAAGAAAAGTCTCTACCTTTAGAACTAGAAGAAGAAAGATTATCTATCCTGGCTATGATTGGCGATACAAAATTGTCCCCACCAATTAGCTGTGACATAGAACCAGCTTTTAAACAGATGCAGCAACAGTGGTCTGCTTGGGTGAAGAACGGTTTTAGCTCAGTATATCCCGCTCTTGCTCCCAAAATAAAACGCAAAGAACAGTTAAAAAAATCTG
>CAYXWE010000335.1:0-5065 GCA_964468145.1 uncultured Pleurocapsa sp. | reverse complement strand
GCTGTTTGGGATTCATTGCCAGATAATCTTCAATCAAATCGGCAGCAGCTTTTTCCAATGGTGTTTGTGAATCGGTTTGCTGTTGAAAGTCGTAGACCTGCCACTGTTGTTCGGATTCATTGAAAGAAGCGTGGTCAAACCCTGGTAGACGCGATAAGCTTCTACCACTAATCAAAACTTCTCCATCTGCAACTTCTGAAGGTATCGCAAGTGGGTATCCGTTACGAGTTGCCACTCTTTCACCTGGTTTGAGCTTCACTGTATTCTCACCGTAAGAAATGAAGACAGTATTCTGACTTCGATCCCATTTGTATTCGACTCCCATTGCCTCCAAAATAGGAAATAGGGGCAAATATTGGTTGCCGTTTGGTAGCGTGTTGGAGTAAACAACTTCAGACTGACGATTGAAAGTAAAGCTGTATTCTTGTGAACGCGATGAATTCTCTTGTTGAGCAGATGTAGACGAATTTTCTACGGGTACTTGGTCTGCGATGGTAGCTGTGGTGAAACCCAATACTGCTAGGATTGATAGGACTAGTAATAGTGAGTTTTTAAATTTCATATTTCGTGGAACTATTTCTATGGTTTCATTGGGACGATCTCTAATAGATACTAGACCAAAGATTAGGGAAACTGTGACAAAACTCAATTATGTAGTCAGCAGCGAATAAATTTTCTTGATTTTCTTTTTACAAAAAGTCTCTTAATTATTTGGTTATGAAAACTTCTAAATCTTCATCCTCTTTATCATTTTGGCAGCAGTTATTTCTTTGGGGTATTGGTGGAATTAATTTAATTGTGGTACTAATTATTTTTAGTATTTGGCATACGAGCGATCGCGCTTTGAATTTTATTGGTAATTTATTTAAACCCCAGCCAGTAGAGTTAAAATTAGCTAGCTCTAGTCTAATTGTAGATCGCATCCAAAATCTTCAAGAATTGACCACTACTGTACAAACTATGGAAAAAATTGTCCCTACCTCTGCAGAACGTAGATTAGGTGATTTTCCTGTGGCGACTACCCGTTTACTTTACATTGCTCGCGGAGAAATTAAAGCAGGAATTGATTTAAGCCAGTTAAGCGATCGCGATATTAAAGTTAATAATATTACCCAAACTATTGAAATAAATTTACCTCCTGCAAAGATACTAGATAGCAAAATTGATGTTAACAACTCCCGCGTTTATGATTACGATCGCGGTTTTCTTAATCTAGGCCCTGATGTTGCGCCTCAATTACAAACTCTCGCCCAACAAAATACTCTCACCGAAATTGTCAGTACCGCCTGCAGTCAAGGTATTCTAGATACTGCCAATCTTCGAGCCAAGCAAAGTATTACTCAATTGTTAACTAGTTTGGGTTATGTTCGAGTGACGGTAAATACTACTCCTGTTGATACTTGCGATCGCGTTACTGCTATTTAGTATTGGTTTTGTCTTCAATGGTTTTAGTAATAAGACAAATAATTTCCCAAGCAGCAGAAACAATTAAAAAATCAGTAGATTTGTTCAGCCACAGTGGTAATGTTTGTCGTATTGGGGGATGATAATAAACAATAATTTTAATGGCGACTACAGCTACCGCGATCGCTAAATATAATCTATAAAATTTATTTCTTATAATATAAACTAAAGAGAAGCGTCTAATTGTTTTAAAAATACTATATATTCGTCGAAAAAAGGTTACTATTTTACTGTTTGCTAGCCTAACTTTACTCTGCTTTTTCTTAACTATTTTTATTAAACTATCGTAGTAAAACAATGTACTTAATAACAACAAAATAAGTATTAATAAAACAATTTCAATTGCTGACATCGGGAAGATATATTTTTTTATCGAATCCAAATAATTTCTGACATCAATATATCCTTTAAATCATATAATTCTTCGATTCTCTACTGCTGAATGCTATGGTTAAGGATAAATTAAGCAGACATCAACATATAATTAACTTATAGTCAATTTGAATATAATCAGTTCGTTAGTACTTAATAGAAATATCAATAATATTATAAGAACTATTAATAGTTCGCCAAAAATCAAAGGTATTTTTGGTTTAGTAATTTTATCCATTGCAGTAATTTCTTTAGCATTTTCTCCCATATTCACTAAACTCAGCGAAGTAGAACTGAGTCCTACTGCCACAATCTTTAACCGTCTTTGGATTTCTACCGTTATTATGGGTTTTTGGCAGCTTATCGAAGCACCAAAAGAATCCATTTCCACTTTTGTAGAAACTAATAAATCCCAATACAAACAAAGAGGTTTATTAATTTTAGCCAGTATCTCCGCCACTGTTTCTTCTCTACTATGGGCAATTTCCTTTACCCAGACTAGTGTGGCAAGTTCGACAGTTTTGCGTAGCCTCACTCCTCTATTTATCAGCTTTGGTGCGTGGCTAGTTCTCAAACAACAGTTCGATCGCCAGTTTGTCATAGGTTTGGTAGTATCTATTTGTGGCGGTATTTTTATTGGTTGGGATGATTTTCACTTAGGGACAGAACACTTAGTTGGCGATGGCATTGCCTTACTTTCGGCTGCCTTGCATGGAGTAAATATCCTTACAGTGGGTTATTTACGCGATCGCAATTGTACGACTTCTAGAGTATTGTTCTGGCGATGCGGTTTTGGCGCATCGATCGTCTTACCAGTAGTCTGGTTCGCAGACAGGCAATTTTTTCCTACTTCCTTCCAAGGTTGGCTATTAGTAATTGCTTTAGCAGTAGTTTGTCAAACTTTTGGGCAGGGTTTATTGGTTTTTAGTCTCAAGCAATTTAATTCCAGTTTTGTCGGCATCTTTACCCTTCTCAAGCCCATTTTTACTGCTTTATTAGCCTGGTTTATTTTTCGAGAAAGCCTTAACTTAACTAGTAGTGTTGCGGTGATTTTAATTTTGTTTGGTATTTATCTCGCCAAATCCAGCAGTAGCCAACCGACAATCAATTGAATATATATTAAATATGGATACAGTAATCGGTGTCGATTTGGGCGGTACGGCAATCAAAATGGGACGATTTACCGAAGATGGGACTTGTTTGAAGTCTCTTGTCTTGCCCACTCCTCAACCCGCCAACCCTCGACCAGTAGTAAATGCGATCGCCAAAGGAGTCAAACAGCTTAACCATAACCATAACTGTAGCGCAATTGGTCTTGGCGTTCCTGGCCCTACAGATGAGGTTCGGCGCATTGCCAAAAAATCGATTAATCTTCCTGGGTGGGATGATGTACCCGTTGCTGATTGGTTAGAAGCCCAAACGGGACTACCAACCCTGCTGGAAAATGATGCTAATTGTGCTGCGATCGCCGAAGCTTGGTTGGGTGCAGCAAGAGAATATCAAGATTTTATTTTGTTAACTTTAGGTACAGGAGTTGGAGGCGGAATTTTTATCGATGGTAAATTATTCACTGGTCGTTATGGTGCAGCAGGGGAACTAGGTCTAATTACTCTCAATTCTGATGGTTTTCCTTGTCGTAGTGGTAATCGAGGCTCCCTAGAGCAGTATGCTTCTATCGGTTCAATTATCCGTAATACGGGACAAGAGCCAGCCCAAATTGGTCAGCTTGCTCGACAGGGGGATTCGACAGCCTTAAAATTTTGGCATGATTATGGCAAAGTACTCGGTGCAGGACTCGCCAGCTTGGTTTATGTACTCACTCCCGAAGCCATAATTATTGGCGGAGGTATTAGTGCTAGTGCAGAATTTTTCTTACCCAGTACTCTTCAAGAAATTGAAAAGCGAGTTGTTAGTCCTTCTCGATTGAATCTCAAGTTGCTCAAAGCTCAGTTAGGGAATCAAGCAGGGATGTTGGGGGCTGCAAAATTAATATTTACCCAATTTGAAAAATAAAAAACAACGCCTCTAATCGTCATTAGAGACGTAGCGAATAATGTCTAAAATTCAAATTAAGAACTAACATAACACAGATTTGCTTTTTTCGATCGACGTGGGAATCGCAGTCGCGCTTTTAGTCACCGCCGTTCTGGGTTTAAAGCCTTGAAAGGCGATCGCGCGATCGTAATGCAGAATTGATTGCTTTTGGCAGATCCTACCACGACACCAATATCGTGGGTAACTCAAATAACGCTTAAGTTGAGGTTGCGAACTAGCGATCGCACTCGAACCAAGAAAATTCATTAGTAGTGATATCGACACTGTAAAAACTCGATTAAAACATCAGTTACACGGTAAACTAATCGATGTTCTTGAGTAATTCTTCGCGACCAAACAGAGGATTTAAAATGCTTGAGGGGTTCTGGTTTTCCCAATCCCTTAAAAGGATCTTCCGTTACCGACTCAATCAGGTTTAATATTTTTTCTGCTTTGGCTTTGTCTTGTCTATACCACCAGCGTAAATCTTCACGAAATTTTTGGTTAAAGATTATCTTGCGACTCTTCAATTAAATTCTCCAAAGTTTCGCTTTCAATATTTTTATCCTCTCTTGCTTCTGATTCAGCAATTGCTGCAAATAGCCTTTCGGCATTCTTCGGAGAACGTAATAAGTGTAATGTCTCTAAAATAGAACTTAACTCCTCTGCTGGTAGCAAAGCAATATCTTTATGACCTTTTCTGGTAATAACCGCGATCGCATTATCAGTTTCTACCTTATCCAGCAAACTTGCTAGATTTTGTCTTGCGTGAGTATAGCTGGTAGTTATTTCGTGCATGATAACTGTACATATTATATGTACATGATTATAACAACAGATTGACAATGATGCGATCGCTAAAACAAAATTGTTAATTGTTAATTAATTCTTTCTATTCCTATAGCTTTCCCTGTTTGGCGATCGCAGACTAAAATAAATTCTGAATTAGGCATTCTTAAATCGTAAGGAATACAGGCGATCGAGATATCTTTAGCAACACCACCATCAATATGACCATAACCATAGCCATAAATTACAGTTAAATAACCAGGACGTAAAGAAGCTATTACCTTAGCTAAAGCTCGAATTTTTTCCACAAACACAAATGAGATTGCATGACTAATATAAAAAGTAATTGTCGCCAATTACTGAAGCTGTTACCTGAATACCTCCAGTCCCCCAGCCATATGACATA
>CAYXWE010000334.1:0-5078 GCA_964468145.1 uncultured Pleurocapsa sp. | reverse complement strand
CTTTTTACTGTTGAGATAATACCCTGATGTAAATATTTAAAACATTCATAATTCCTGACATCAGAAAATAAGTCATTATAAGAGTCACAATAACGATCTATTAGGTCAACTGTGGGTATCGGCGAGCGCTTTAAATGTTTGAGAATCTGTAATTCTACATCCATTGCTCTGTCTCCTTCACAGCTATTAAAGGTTTTTTACCGAAGAGAAAATAGTGATTCAAAGCGATCGCATCTTTCTTAAATCATACCTCAATCCAGCAACGCCAAAAATCCAAGTCAGCTTGACTCATATTGGGTAATTCTTTTTTAACCGCATTAATCCATAAATAAACATCCCCTGGCAATTCTTGGCGTAATGCAGCTATGTCCTGCCTATGCCTTGGAAAACCGACAACTTCCGCACTATAGAGTAACTCGCCTGGGTATAGTGTAGGGAAGAATCCAAGCATTTTGATTTGAGATGAATTGTTTTAGATGTAGAGAAAAATTAGTCAGCAAGAACTATGCAGCACTCAAAAAAGAGCTACACAAAGCAAAAAAGCGATCGCATTAATTTAAAAATGCGATCGCTCTATATTTTTAAGCCGTCATCAGCAGTCCCAAAACTTCTACCTGGAGTATTCTAAAATTTATCGTTTCTGTAAGCTCTGACTTTAACCAGATCGAGTAGAGGATATTGCTCTTTGATATCTTGTACTTCTTTGCACCACTCAAATATATAGAAGAGTCTCGATTCCCAATCTGACATCAAATGATGGATGCGATTTGCGAAGCATAGGCGAAGGCATCGCTCTTCCATCCAGGCGATCGCGATGCTCTGCCAACAGACGAAAAATCTTGAATAGTTATCCAAGGCTTGTAGTCTTTGCCTCTACCCTTGCCTCGTCCTTCCTTAACATATCGCTCAAATTTAGCGGTCGTCTAATCGTATCTGCTTCTAGCCATGAGAAAACTGCGCAATACAGGATTACTATAATTGTACAGCTTAAGTTACTGACTTTATTGTTAATTTATCTTTAGTTACCAACTTTGTTGTAAAGTTGCCAACTTTATTGTCACTCTACAAGCTATCTTCTATTTTGCATCACATTATTCCACTGTCACCGATTTTGCTAAATTTCGCGGTTGATCCACGTCTAGTCCTTTAATCGCTGCAATATGATAAGACAAGATTTGCAAAGGTATAACCGCCAAGACGGGAGAAACGATTTCATCTACTTCTGGTACGGTTAAAATATCGTCGAAAGTATGTCCTGCTTCGGTGGCATTCATGGCAGTAGTAACGCCGATCAGGCGGGCATCGCGGGCTTTGGCTTCTTGGGCGTTAGAAATTACTTTGTCGTAGACGCTGCCAGGCATGGCTACGGCTACTACTGGTACTTTATTATCCAATAATGCGATCGGTCCGTGTTTCATTTCTCCTGCGGGATATGCCTCTGCATGAATGTAAGAAATTTCTTTTAGTTTTAATGCTCCTTCTAGGGCGATAGGAAAGTTAATACCGCGCCCGATAAAGATAAAGTCTTCTGTTTCTTGGATAAAGTTATGGGCTAATTCTTCGATCGCATCGGCTTGAGTATCGAGGATAGTTTCAATTTGACTGGGTATTTGACGCAAACTTTCTATTATTTCACTAATTTTATGATTTGATACTGCTTGGCGACGATAGGCTAAATCTAAAGAAAGATAATAAAAACCCATTACTTGAGCGATAAAGGTTTTAGTAGCAGCTACACCAATTTCTATCCCTGCATGGGTGTCGATAATGCGATCGCATATTTGAGCGATACTGCTTTCAGCGCGGTTGGTAATAGCTAGTAATCTAGCACGATATTTGGGTTCTAGACTTTCTCTCCTGGCTCTTTCTGATTCTAGTGCAGCAATGGTGTCGGCGGTTTCTCCCGATTGGGTAACGCCAATGGTTAGGGTGTGGGGAATTGCTGGTTTGGGAGAATAGCGAAACTCCGAAGCATAATCTACCGTGGTAGGAATACCTGCAACCTGTTCTAATAAATATTTGCCGACTAGGGCAGCGTGCCAGCTAGTACCGCAAGCGAGTATTTGGATATGCTCTAAATCTTCAGTCAGATCGGGAGTCAGAGCGATATTTACGGGGCTAAAATCAGGATTATTGTCTGAATGCCAGTTAGGATTGATATAGGTGTCTAGACTAGTTCTAACTACTGCTGGCTGCTCGTATATTTCTTTGAGCATATAGTGACGAAAGCCCTGTTTTTCTACCTGTACGGGATTCCAGTCTAGGGTACGAGGGAAACGAGAAATGCGATCGCCTGCGAAGGTATATATTTCTACTCCTAAGGGGGTAAGTTTGGCTATTTCGCCATTTTCTAAGTTAAGAATAGTGCGGGTGTAGGGCAAGATTGCCGTGATATCCGAAGCGCAGAAAAACTCTCCCTGTCCGAATCCTAATACTAAAGGTGCTTGTTGACGAGCAACAATTAATTCGTAAGGATTGTCCTTGTGTATCACGCCAATGGCAAATGCCCCTTCTAATTTAGCAATAGTTTTTTGCACTGCTTCCATTAAGGAGCTAGAACTATGTAAAAATATAGAAATAAGATGGGGAATGACTTCTGTATCGGTTTGAGAGCGAAATTCAATTCCCTTACTGATTAATTCTTCTTTTAACTCTAAATAGTTTTCGATAATGCCATTCTGCACTACCGCCAGGTTCATTTCAGAATCTAAGTGGGGGTGGGCGTTATGTTCTTCAGGTTTACCATGAGTTGCCCAACGAGTATGTCCGATACCTATTTGAGCCTTGTGTTCTGATTGTTCTACTTTGGCTCTCAGGTTAAAGAGTTTTCCTTTGGCTTTGACACAATTAACTTTTCCCTCTTCAACCGTTGCAACCCCCGCAGAGTCGTAGCCTCGATACTCTAATCTTTCTAAACCAGCAATCAAAATGTCTGTAGCTGCTTGAGTACCGATATAACCTACAATTCCACACATAGTAATATTATTTTATCAATAAACTATTTAAACGCCTCTAGTCTAGACTAAAAATTTTTAAATATGTGTTTTTTCATTATCTGACTTCAATAAGATTGTGCAGGAAGGTTTTACCAGCAACTTCTAAATTATCTTGTAGAGAAAAAGTTAGGCTACGAATGTTTATCTTCTCAAAGCTATGATTTAAAGGTTGAGCTAATGCTTGGGGATAGATTAGGATAGCTCGAGCGCAATTTTGGCTGATGGCATAGGTTATGATTTGATAGATATCTTGGTTAGCTGGTTTTTGAGGATTTTTGTATTTAGTATCCAATACATAGCAAGTTTTTCCTGTAGCGCGATCGCAAATTAATAAGTCTATCTCTAACTCGATTGGATCTAGTTTGATTGTTTCTTGGATTTTTAGTTTATATTGGGCAGGTAAATTTATTTTGATCCACTCTGCTACAAACTTTTCGTAAAGTCTTGCCATATCAATAATAAAAGGCAAGGTTTGATAATTACCAGAATTATAACTAGGCATATTGCAATCGAGAAAGAAGCGACATAGTTGATGTAATTGCTGATATTGTTGGTTGAGACGATGGTATTTTATATTTAAACAATCTTTAGCCCTGTAGGGAGTTAAGGTTATCGATCGCCCTAAATCTCGATATGCTTTGCTAACTAATTTTTGTACCTGAGAGTTACCAACGCGATCGCGAGATATGCAATGAAGAGTATAAAGTAAGATTTGGTTTTCTGGGATATCTAGAGTTTGTTGTTTGTAGGTACAGGTTAGTTTGGAATTCGAGGTTTTTATGGTTTTAGCTACATCCAATCTGCCACGAACATAACTCAATGGTTTGGTTTTGGGTATGTATGTTTGATATAAACCCTGACGAGTTAATTTGAGAATTCTTTTAGTTAAAATTGTAGCTAAGTGATTATAGAAGTCTTCTAGGCTATTGCAGTCTACGAGATTGTCTAAGAAATAACAGCTTTTTAAATTGTAAGCATATTCCAACATTCCCAATAAGTTCTTAATCGGTATTTTGGGTTTGATTCTGATGCCGAATTTTGGAGTTATGGGAATGTATCCTACCCATCCTTGAGCATAAAAATTCCAATAGTCGCCTTGAGGAGTATATTTGAGATTTATCTTTATTTGAGTATTGTATTTTTCTTTCAGGCGATCGATTATCTTACTATCTATCTCGTGACGGGGTATATCTTTTTTTTTATATTCAGTTAATTCGATTATCATTTGGGTTGGGTTGTCAGAAGAGAATTAAATAGTTTTGATAGCTATTAGCTATTAGCTATTAGCCTGTTAGCTTTTTTAATGTATTATTTTTCTATATTTTTTTTGGCAACCCAATTCTATCTGCAATATTTTTCCATCTATAATCTGTTATCTCTTCGAGGCGATCGCCAAAGTATTCTTCTTGATAGGGTTCTATTTCCATTTGCCAAATGTCTTCTAGATCTTCTGCTAAAGTTTCTGTTAAGAAAAAGGAAACTCCTACATAATAGTTATCGTTTTCAATAAGTTGATTTATCTCTTGCAAAACAGCAATCAACCCTGTAACGTTTAGATCCTTATCTTGTTGGTGAAACTTGCTAATAATATCGTAATCAGGAGCAATTTTAATAAAAGCAAAACGACGACGCAAAGCAAAATCTACTAAGGCGATCGAGCGATCGGCGGTATTCATTGTACCAATAAGATATACATTATTGGGTATCTTGAATTTATCCTGACTCCCCGCCAAATAAATCTCTTGTTCTCGGTATTCTAATAAATACATCAACTCGCCAAAAATTTCAGCTAAATTCCCTCGATTTATTTCATCAATAATCAGGATACACTTATCTTGACAGTTAGCTGCTTTACTACAGAATTCTAAAAAACGTCCAGGTACGAGACTATATGATAATTGTCCGCTATCTGTTTGCGGGCGAATACCTTGAATAAAATCTTCATAACTATAGGCGGGATGAAATTGAATCAACTCATAAAAACCATCCCCACCACCAATAAGATATTGGGCTATATTCTCGGCAATAAATGTTTTACCCGTACCAGGAGATCCATAAAATATTGCTTGTTTTTTTCTGGTA
>CAYXWE010000333.1:0-5109 GCA_964468145.1 uncultured Pleurocapsa sp. | reverse complement strand
AAAAACGCAAAGAGCTAGTTGCTTATCATGAAGCAGGACATGCTCTAGTTGGTGCTTTGATGCCTGACTACGACCCTGTACAGAAAATTAGTATTATTCCTCGGGGGCGCGCTGGCGGTTTGACTTGGTTTACTCCCAGTGAGGAACGCATGGAATCTGGTTTATGCTCCCGTTCTTATTTACAAAACCAAATGGCAGTTGCTCTAGGTGGTCGTTTGGCAGAAGAAATTGTTTACGGCGAGGAAGAGGTAACTACTGGTGCTTCTAACGACTTACAGCAGGTAACTAGAGTTGCGCGTCAAATGGTAACTCGCTTTGGAATGAGCGATCGCTTGGGCCCTGTGGCTTTGGGTCGTTCCAATGGCAACGTCTTTATGGGTCGCGATATTGCTTCTGACCGCGATTTCTCCAACGAAACCGCAGCAGCGATCGATGAAGAAGTCCGCAATTATGTAGACCAAGCCTATAGTCGTGCGAAAAAAGTCTTGACAGAAAATCGTCACATTCTCGATCGCTTGGCAGAAATGTTAATCGAAAAAGAAACTGTAGAAGCAGACGAACTACAAAGAGTTTTAGGTGAAAATGATGTCAAAATGGCCTCTCTAGCTTAATTTCAAGTTGGTTTGACCCCAAGAGCTTCTAAATTTTCACAGTTTAAAATTTAAAGTCTAAAATAATTAAACGAGCAGTACCTAAATTATAGGGTACTGCTTTTTTTTCTACCTCTAATTGATATCAGTCAAGTTAGAACTTTCTACCTTAGCCAAAATTTTATCTTTCAATTTTTCTAGTTCTTGTTTCAAAATATTTTTTGCCATTTTAAAATCCCCCACGCTGGGAGTTACTTGGCTAAGATTTGCCCATTGATCGAGCATTTTGCAATATTTAGGTTTAATTGTTGAATTAAGGCTATGTTGGCACTGTTGTGGTCGATCTAAAGAATATAGCAGAATACGATATTTAGCTTCTTTTGCTAGAGCGCGAGCGATCTGCTGCCCTTTATTAGATTTAAGATCTAAATAGCAAGGAAGCCATTTTGGATCGAGATCGCGATTGTATAATAAAGTAATCCAAAGCAGAGTAGGGTAGGGATGGTTGAGATATAAAAATTGGTTGTAACGCCTGCTAGATACTCTATATTCTACGCCTTGGGATTCTAGCATTACAGAGAGTGCGGGCAGTTTTCCCAAATGAGTATTTATCAGTTGAGGAAAAACAATTTTACGTAGGGGTTTATCTGCTGGCCAGGGAGTCTGCAGGCAGATTTCAGTGGCAGAAACTGCTGCATTTAAAGTTCGATCGTCAAAGGCAACAGTATCATCTGTAAAGTCATCAGAAGCTTGCGCGCGATCTTTATTTGACTTAGGAATGGAAATGGGTTCGCTGTCTTGAAGTTTAGAAGCAGGCTCTAATGATTCTAATGTTTCTAAAATTTCCCTCGCAGTTTGGGGTCGCTCATCTCGTTCTTTTGCCAGACAGCGAAATACTAAGTCTTGTAATTGGGGCGGGAGGTTGAGGCGATCGCAAAAAGGTTCTGGTTTAAAGTTATGATGTGCCTGATACCAACCGCCAAACGAAGAGTTTTGGGGCAATAATGGCATATCCATTGTCAGCATTTCGTACATCATCACCCCCAGGCTATAGATATCCGAACGACTATCTAGCTCTTTTCCTTCCATCTGTTCGGGAGAGCAATATGCTAGTGTTCCCATAAATGATTGGGTTTGATTGGAACTAGCTTGAATTAATTTGGCAATTCCAAAATCCAAAATTTTAGCTACTTCTCCCAAGGTTGGATCTTGAACTACAATAATGTTGCTAGGTTTGATATCTCGGTGAATAATATGGGATAACTCGCCATTCAAAAAAATGCCCTGATGAGCAGATTCTAGACCCAAACAAACGTGACGAGTCAAAGTCAAAAATCTTCGTAAAGACAGAGGCTGATAGGAAATTAAGTCATTAATACTTTTTCCCGACAAAAACTCCATGACGTAGAAAGGAGCATTATGCTCGTCAACACCATAATCTTTAACTCTCACCACGTGAATACTTTTTTCACCCAAAAGAGCGGATATTGTCGCTTCCCTTTCAAAACGTTCGCGCATATTATCGTTAAGCAAGGCTTGAGCCAAAAATTTGACCGCCACTATTACACCACCTAATACGGTATCTTTAGCTCGATAAACCCTACCCATAGCACCTTCGCCAACTAAATCAGATAGTTCGTAACGATTTGCTAATAAACGACCATTGTTAATATCTTGGTTCATAATTTGGTAACTGACTTGAGCAAAATCAATCTCGGCTCATCGAATTTGAGAGATCTAGTTAGCGTTTTAGGGTAGCTTCGATGGTGTTTTTGACACTATGACCTTCCAAGACGCTGCTAGTGAAATAGTAGGTATTGGAATCTAGGCAGAAGTAAGTGTCTAACCCTTTCTGTTTTGTGCTTGCTCCAATAAACCAGTAGTACTGGATAATAGATTGGAGTCCAAATCTGCCTTCACCTTCAATATTCCCGAAAAGGCTATGTTGAGAAACATAAGTATAATGTTTTTCTTGGTAATTTAAGCTGCCTCGACTTTGATATACGATTTGAGTCTGTGTTTCGTCTTGACAAATTAAATGAGTAGTTAGCTTGAACCAGTTTTCTCTTTTCCAAATAATATTGATGTTTCCTTCTATAGAAATTGGTTCTGTATTGAATTTGAGCCAGTGGCCTTTAACATTCCAATAGCTTGATTCTAATAAGAAACTATGAGCCACAACTTAATCCTCATAATTCGGAGATTGTTAAAAAATATAGTTATTTATATATTGATGAATTTTTATTTTGCCAAATGTATCTCTCCCAACAACGTTGGTTTGCTTGCTCCTGTAACCTGGGGTAAATTACCTGTAATGGCCTTTACTCGCCAATAGGCTAAGATTCCAAAGGCGATCGCCTCTTTAAAATTCCCATCCATTCCTATCTCGTCTGTTGTACCAATCTGTGCCGATGTTAACTCAGCTTGCAAGCGTTGTCTCAGATAAGAATTTTTACTACCACCCCCACAAAGTAAGATTTCATCGGGCATTTGGGGCAAAAAACGTTGATAGCTATCAATAATAGAGGCCACAGTCAATTCAGTTAAAGTTGCCAGGCGATCGCTACTGTTTAAGTTGGCTTGCTCCATATCTTGCCAACATCGATCTAGATATTCTTGACTAAATAATTCTCTACCCGTAGATTTTGGTGGAGGAAGACGGAAAAAATCTTGCTTAAGCCATTTTGCTACTAATTGGCGATCGATTGCACCTTTGCTAGCCCATTGACCATCTAAATCATAAGTTTGTTTACCATTACTGAGGCGACTAACAGCCATGTCTATGAGAGCATTTCCTGGCCCTGTATCCCAACCACATATTTGCTGTTGACTATTGGGAGTTTGATGGGGTGGTAAATAAGTCACATTACCAATACCGCCAAGATTTTGAATTGCTCTGGCTTTGGTCGGATGAGCAAGCAAGCAAGCATCTATCTTGGGTACTAAGGGCGCGCCTTCTCCCCCAAGGGCAATGTCTGCAGCGCGAAAATTACTTACGGTGTTAATTCCTGTAGTGCGAGCAATTAGTTCTCCTCTACCCAACTGGATACTATAACCAAGTTCTTTATTAGTAGGGGGTCGATGAAACACGGTTTGACCGTGAGAACCTATTAGATCTATGGTTAAGTCGGCAGGAATGATTTTTTGAGCAGCTTGGGCAAATTGAACGGCGATTTCATCATCCAAAATGGTTAACTCTGCCATTGAAAGTGGCTCGCCAGCGCAGGCTGCTAAAATTTGGCTTCTTAATTTTTCTGGATAAGCAAAAGTACGTCCTGATAAAAGCTTTACTTGAAGATCGGTTTCTGCACCACTTACTTCAATCAAAGCAGCATCAATACCATCAACCGACGTACCACTCATCAAACCGATAACTTTCATAGTTATTAAGAGAAATATAATTTTCTATGTTAACCAGTTCAATAAAATACTCCAATCTACTTTATCGAGATTGGAGTATCTAAAATAAACTCAATTTAGGAACGGTTGCGATTGGGTATTTCTCGGTCAAACAATATATTTAGCGATCGCCGTTTCTAAGGTAGCGATTAATTTATCTAGATCTTTCTCAGTTGCGGCCCAACAATCGAGAGGAGATAATTCGGGCTGAAAATTAATTAGCTTAACTTGTCCTTCGCCGATCGCGACTATGACTACTTCTGTTTCGGAGTCATAATGATCGACGATACCCAGGATTTCTTGTATTTGCCCTCTAGTATTTTTATTAAGCTTTTCTAAGTCTTCTATCGAACAGGCTACAAAATGGGGTGTGGGTTGAAGATCGATTCCCAATACATCGTTATTTTCTCCCCATTCTTGTTTCAAACCCCAGGCTAAAGCAGCAAGCGGTTGTTCGTATTCATTTACAAACAGATCCAGTTGCGATCGCCATTTTTGTCGCGCTATTTCTGGTCGATTGTCGCCTAAATCAAACATAGTTTAAGTACTAGATACCATAACCCTAATAGTTTACAGTCATAATAAAACCCCATCAAACAGTTTTTTTGGGGTTAATTGATACTGTATTACTGTTTGCAGTTTTGTGGGCGCGAAGCATTAATTTGAGAGCTAATGACGCTATCAAACTTCGCATTCCATGCTGGCAAAGCTAATAGCATTCAAGCCAAATGCTAACATCAAGGGCATAGGTGACATCCAAAAGCAGCTAGAAACCAAGGCGATCGCGCTAATTGATGCAGTGAAAATTAGTAATCTTTGTTCGCTTTTACTAAGACCTTTTTCGCTTTTGATCAGTCTTAAAACTTTTTGGGGAATAGGTTCTGGCATCACGCAGTTAGGAGGAAATGCCCAGTAATGGTTGTAGCGTTCGCAAAATAAATCTGTCCAACCGTTGCAATCGCACCATTCTTGAATCCATTCATCATGAAAGTGTTGCATAATATTTTAGAAAAAAGTCTATTTACTGAAATTTTCAAGAAGTTAAAGGTTTAAATATTAGCTGAATTCATCGCTGTTTTAACAGACTCAAACAAGGTAATACAAGCAGTCTCCTCTACTT
>CAYXWE010000332.1:0-5118 GCA_964468145.1 uncultured Pleurocapsa sp. | reverse complement strand
CCGAATTATCTGCACTTATATCTGCAGCAATCAAACACTGTCCTCTTTCAGCTTCTATTTGCAAATCTTCGATCCATTCTGTCGCCGAATATTCTCCCGAACAGTCTAAGATTACTATTTGTTGTGCTGCACGAGAACTATGCAATATCTTCCGCAACCAAGAACGAGATAATTGAATTCCGCTACCTAGTAGTAACCAAGATTCTCCCGTATCGCTAGTATGAATTTCCCCTCGTAAATAAATTAAGGCAGTGGTAATTTCAGGAATAGTTTGAGATTGCTGTTGAGAATTGAGGCAAAGGGCGATCGCCTTTTTGACTTTTGACCAGGGTTCGTTAGTCTGGGGAAAGTATCTTAGATCGAACCCCCCCGAACTCTGTAACACCTGACTCAAGGATAAAGTAGCCCGATTACTTTTAGTGCCACCATCAACAATTAACGCCTGGCGGGGATTTATTTTAAGATTGCAACGCAACTGCTTACCAAGTACAACTTTACCAAACCCCTCGACAATTCGTTTGGGAGTCTGTAAAGGAAATTCTGACTGTAGCCTGCTTTCTCCTTTACTACTCTTTTGTTGGTTGATTAAGCGTATCTGTTGATTGGACTTATCTATGTACCGTAGAGTTTGGTGATAGACATATTGATATAGGGCATCTGCTTCAATTATTCCTTGAGAATCTGCAGCCTCTCCCCGTAAACCCCGCATTAAATAATAAGTAAATACTCCATGTCCCAATTCGGGAAATTCCCAAGATTGTTGAGAGCGATCGCAGGATAATAGGGCATAAAAACCTTTACTTTCTGCTGCTTTGTGACGTAATACCTCTACTAACTGGGAACTGGGGTTAGGTAAAGATATTTTGGACGTACCCCGCAAAGTCATTCCTCCACTATGGCAGGCATCTAACCAGACTAGCTGTTGGCTGGCAGCACAATTACTAAACTGTTTTAAAAGATCGTTTAAAGGTAAACCCGTAGTTAAAAGCTTTTCGGTTTTAGTATCTGCCAAACACAAGACTACCTGTTGTGTTGTAGCTTCTAAGATCCCGTGTCCTGAGAAATAAAATAGAATGGTATCGTTTTCGCCAGCACTGTTAGTAACTTTAAAAATACTTTGTCTGACATCTGCTATATTAGGCAGTCTCTCCACAAAGTCATGGTGAATAATTACTTCTTTCTTCGGAAAACTAGCGGTAGCTTCTTTGAGTGCTTCCCCCAATCCCTGACAATCTAAAGCAGAGTACTCTAGAGACGGTAAATTTTGGCGATCCTGATATTGATTTACTCCTACCAATAAAATCCACAGCTTCGCCGATTTAGCTTCAGAAGTTTTTTGAGGACGAGATTTGGCGCGGGGACACATCTTTATTTTTAAAGAGATTCATATTAAAAGTTAAGTATATATCTATAGGTATAATGTCCCGTATTTATGCAGGTAAATTTTTAATATTTTGATAAACAATAGATATTTTGCCAAAATAATCTCAAGGATCGTTCATTTGACAGCTTTTTGTCTTATGTTACTAGTCATTTGTCAAAAGCTTACGACAACTCAGGATTTATACCCATAGGTCTAATATTGAAGACAGCGGGAGCAGTTGAAGCTTACAATTTACAAAACTAAAATAGTGCCATCAAGCTTAAGGCTTACAATCTTAAAATGAACGGTAAAAAAAATGCAGTAAGAAAATATAAGCAGAAGCGAAATAACTATCTACTTTTACTGGGAATATTAGCTGCGATCGCAGGACTTTTTACTGCTATCTTGGCGTATTATCAATCCACATTACTGCCAAGCGCGCGAATAGTTTTTACTTTTGCTGCAGTTATCTCGATCTATCTATGGATAGTTTACGATGCCAAGATCCATAACTATTCTACTCCTCAATATCTCAAAATACTAATTATCTTATTGCCTTTTTTGGGTTTGCCAATCTACTTTTGGCATACTAGAAATTTTACTAACTTTTTGATTAATATTGGCGGATTGTGGCTGGGAGCTTTTTATAATATTATTTATTTTTCTGTTTATGCGATCGCTCTTTCATTTTTATAACTATTAAAAATTTGAAACAAATCCAATTTCTCAGTTTCTATATCTTTAGGGGGTCTTTGATGTCAGGCGATCGCTGCTATGGTGGATCTAGGCTCGATAATCGTCTATGTAAAAACAAATATAGGTGCAACCAATAGTCAAAGAAAAGGATTTCCAAAACCAAAAATCGTATTCTGCTCGTACTAGTAGCTTTAATTGTATTATTTTAAATAAGCTAAATATCTCTGAATTGATTAATATCGAAGCTTTGAATTCGGAGATAATAGTCAATCCCATTGCTAAAAAATATATTCTATTGGGATATGCTGCTAAAGGAGCTATTTATTTCTTAATTGGTATTTTAGCGATCGAAGCTGCAATTTTCCCCGAACAACAAGCAGCAGGGACTTATTCTGCCCTCAAGCATTTATCAAGTCAACCATTAGGCAGTATCCTGCTATGCCTATTGGCAGTTACTCTCACAGGATATGTTTGGCGACGGTTGCTTCAGGCAATAATCTATCCAGGACATACTCAGCACTCTAGTCCTCAAGCCCTAATTCAAAGATTTGGCTATATCGTTAGTAGTCTTAGCTATGGCAGTGTCGTTTGTACTGCTTTAAATATAGTCTTTGGGTTGGATAAATACAATAAAACAATTAAACATTTAGTAGAAAACTTACTGGACAAACCCTTGGGAATTTGGCTAGTAAGTTTGGCAGGAATTGGGGTACTCGGCGTTGGCTTTTCTTATCTTTATGGTGCTTATACTGGTTCGTACATTTGCAATTTGGCATTACATAATTATCTGCTAAAAAGCTTAATTATTGTCATCGGTAAAATTGGTGTAGCTACTAGAGGTATTGTTTTCATCATCACTGGGTTTTGTCTGATTCGAGCTTCCATGTTATCCAATGCAGATTTAGCTGGGGGGCTACAAAATGCTTTCCATATTTTAGAACGACAACCCTTAGGATGGCTGTGGCTACTAGCGATTGGGATCGGTTTTATAGCTTACGGAATATATATGTTTGTTGCTGCCAAATACCGCAGTTACGCTATTAGATAATTGGGCGTTGCCGAAGTTCGGTACGATTTTATTTTTTAGTATACAAACAAATCTACTAATAACTAATAGACATACGGCGATCGGGAGATCGGGGATCGTTCATTTAATATTTTTTCAAGGATAAACAATAGCTAATAACAAACGACCAATAACAAATGACCAATAACAAGCTACTTTTCTGTTTCACATTTACCTTCGCTAACGCCAATAATCAAATTATTCGACCCATTCAAAAGCCACTGCAGCTAAAATAAATACGCCAAAAGCCAATCTGTACCAGACAAATACCCAAGTACTTCTTCTTTTCAAAAATTCCAAGAGCCAAGCGATCGCCATATAAGAAAAAACAGCAGAAGATATTAAACCAGCAATCAAAGGTAAAAAAGCGATCGCTTCTCCTTCTACGGGACTAATTAAATCTTTTAACCCAACCAACCCTGCAGCAGTAATTGCAGGAATACCCAATAAAAAAGAATACCTTGCAGCAGTTTCTCGATCTAAATTGCTAAACAAACCCGCTGTCATTGTTGAACCAGAACGGGATGTTCCTGGTACAATTGCCATCGCTTGAGCCAAACCAATCAAAATACCATCTTTTACCGTTAAATCCTTAAAATTACGCTTTTGATTGCCTACTGATTCTGCAGTAGCGAGTAGAATCGCCATAATAATCGAAACAATAGCGATCGAAGTCATACTTCGCAATGTCTCTTCGTAAAAAGGAGGTTCGAGAATTGTCAGTAACAAACCAAAAGCAATAATCGGAATCGAACCAACGCCGATACCTACCGCCATCCAAAATTCTTGAGAATCGTAATCTGAAGTACTAATTGCTCGAATCATTCCTTTGACAATTTGACTAAGATCCGACCAAAAATAAGATAAAACTGCAGCAATACTACCCAATTGAATTACAGCCGAAAAAGACACTCCAGGATCTCCCCAACCAAAAAAGACAGGAATAGCTTTTAGGTGCGCGGTACTACTGATAGGAATAAATTCGGTTGCACCCTGAACAAACCCTAAAACAATCGCCTGCAAAACATTTACTTGACTAGTAGTATTAACTGCTTCTTGAGCGATTAGATCGACTGAGGTAGCCACCGCTGCGGTATGACTAGTCGTCGCAATAAGCGCGCTGGATACCAAACCAAGGCACAAACAACAAATAAAGCTAAAATATTTTTTGGTTTGTGTAAACATATTATATTGACTTAAAATCTAAAACTTATGTTAAGTCTTCAGTTTATCTGGGAATCATTCAAAACCCAACCATTTTAATCAACAAATGAATTTAGATATGATGGATAAGTGAGTACACTTAATAATTACTAATAATCAAAAGTATTAACCTGGTAAACGTATGAGTTATGCAACCTCTTCCGCTAGGGCAGAAATTAATGAATTGCGCCGTCTTAAAACCTTATTACCCCCAGAGTTACAAAGTTGGGTAATTGTAGAAGGTTCTACTGAAGTTAATCCGCCTCTGATCCGTAGCGAAGAAATAGGCAAAGATGAAATAGAAATCCAGATCGATCTGGCTAAATGGGATAGTTTAGCGATCGATCAGCGTAACTTGTTGTTTTGGCATGAGGTTGCTAGAGTCCAAAACGATACTATTCCCAAAGAAGGATGGGAAATGGCAGCTTTAGCAATTGGTTTGGGCGGTGCTGTTGGGGAACTATGGGTACAAGACGGTCTACTATTATTATTAGCCTTGTCTTTGTGCGGGATTTCAGGCTATCGCCTCTGACAAAAGAATAGTAGCGAAAAAACTATTGTCGAAGCAATCGAAGCAGATGAAAAAGCGATCGCTCTAGCAACTCGCTTTGGTTATTCTTTGCCTAACGCTTACAAGAGTTTGGGTAGTGCTTTAAAAACTCTTATCGAAATGACTCCTAGCCGTCGCAAAAGAAAGAAATACGAAGAACGCTTACAAGCACTCAGACGCAGCGCATCGAGAGATAAAGCCAGAAGCCAAGAAGGAAGACAGCCTATTGGCAGAAGAGAT
>CAYXWE010000331.1:0-5125 GCA_964468145.1 uncultured Pleurocapsa sp. | reverse complement strand
TTAGGAGCTGCTTTTATATGGAAGTCAACGATCTGGGATTTGTAGCTACTATTCTTTTTGTTTTAGTTCCTACAGTCTTTCTTCTAATTCTCTTTATCCAAACTGACAAAGATCAAAGGGAAGGTTAACATAATCCGAACAATAAAATAATTTTTGTAGTCGAGCTAAAAAGCAATTATTGACAAGTAAAAGAACTATGGAACGTCTATATTTCTTAGCTGTGAATATTTTGGCTTTATTCTCGGCTTTTTCTATGAAATCGGGTAAACTTCAATTGCCATTGTTGTTTATATTAACCTGAGTTCCCATCAAAGCGGGAATCCTTTTTGCTTCTTTGGTAATTTGATTTTTTTTAATTGAATAGACCTATGTGCATGAATGATTTTGACAATCCATAGAAAGTTTATGGTTTTTCGTCATAGCGCGATCGCATCCACTAAATGAATGATTCATGTGCATAAGTCTAATATCTTAACCCGAACTCAGGTTATAAGCTGCTAATCATTTAAATTGGGTATGTTTAAATTAGAAAAAAACTGTCAACCCATCCCCTAGTCTCCCAGTCTCAAACGTCTCCTTGTCAGCCTTAATAGACAGATTAAATACTTGACAGCTTATTAGTCGATTGGGATATTCGATCGGCGAACCAACGAAACATAAACTGAAAGTCATTTAATAGCAATTCTGAGTTATGGCAATTTAAGACAGGAACATGAACAAAGATACATTGTGTTTCCTCATTCAAAAGCTGAGTATATTGTAATACTTGATAGTATAAACCTTCACAAACGAATTTTCCTGCATCGTGACTAATTTTTGTATTAACTAACTGTTTAATTAAATCTGGCAAATTTGTAGAAGTATAAAGGCATTTATTCTGACATGAAGCATTAGATTCGATTGTTAAATTTTGCCTTTTTTCTGCCATTCCGCAACAAATAATTACATCTGGTTGTATCTCTTTGAGTTTTGTAATTACTTGCTGGCTAGCCAATTCAATATCTACAGGCAAATTCCTCAGAAAAAATAAAGAAATATTAGATAAGCAAACTGTTGTTTGTATTTGTACTAGAATATCGTCGGAAGAATTTGATTTTTGATGGGGAAGCCAGGTTTGAAAAGAAGTTAGCAATATTTTAGTTTTCATTTTTTTTCAAAGCTTTGAAAAAATGAGAAGGTTCGTAACTGCGATCGCCCAAAACTCTGTTAATTTACTAAAGTATAAAACTTTAAAATATGGAAATACAATTTAGAGAATTTAATCCTTTTGATTTGTGGATTTGGTTAGAATTTCCAACTGTTCCTTCCCAGATGGAACAACAATATATTGAAGAACTTTTAGATTCTTGGTTTTATCTCGGTAAACTAGGTGGTTTCAATGCTGAAAATCTTCACGTGCAAGATACTGGTATTGAAATCAGCTACATGGATTACGATACAACTAATTTAGAAAGCTCTTTGATGTCTCCCATGCACAATATGGGAGATATTGAATATTTGGGTGTATGGGGAAGATGCTGGTTTGATTTGGGGACAAGCGATCTAATTGCGCTCGATGTTCTGATTAACTCGATGAACCAACTCAGCAAGGAATTTGTTCAAATTAATAAATTGATTATTGGCGGTCAAAATGAAGATTGGTCCACCAATGAAAATAGTAATTCAATATTTTGAAAGGATTAAATTTAAAATGATGGCACAGTAGAGATCTCTGGCAACCAAAAGATGGGAATGAATTATTCAGCAACAGCTTCTTGGACAATACCTTCGAGTGCGCCTGCAACTTTTTTTAAAACCGAATCGCAATCAGTAATGTTGTGACGCTGCTTGAGATATTGAGGATCGTTATAAACAATTTGAGTTTCATTGTTTGCATCTTGGTAAATCAAGATCTTTTGGGGTAAGTCGATCGCGGTAGTAGCAGCACACTGCATCAATGGCGTGCCAACTTTTGGATTGCCAAAAATAATTACCTGGGTGGGTTTTAATTCCAATTCCGCATTAGCAGCATTTACACTATGGTCAATGTGATTAAAAATAGTCAAGTCTCGATCTTTAATGATACCTTCTAGGCGATCGCTAGTTTCGCTAACATCATAAGGACTAGCGGTTGCAATTAAACCGTTATTCTCTATGGTAGAATCGGCAGCTAAAACAGATTTGTCAGGTTGTGGATTGTTTTGGGTTTGGGTTGCATCTCCCTGACTACAAGCAGCCAACCCAATTAAAACAACGGATAACCCCAACTTAAATAAATTATTCATATAGTTTAAAATATCTCCGCCTCTGGATACTGTCCAAAGATAACAAAGTTTATCAGAATCTCTCAGCTTCCAGTCTTGGTTCAATTAGCTTTTATACTGTCTTTGAGCTTCATAAAGCAATAATGCGGTTGCTACTGCAACGTTTAATGATTCTACGTCATTATTTAAGGGGATAGTGACTTGCTCGTCCGCTAGAGCAATTAAATCTTCAGATAATCCCGCACCCTCGTTACCCAGTAAAATCAAACTAGGACGGGTAAAATCAACATCCCAATAATTCTTAGTTGCTTTAGAGGTAGTAGCTACCACCTGTATTCCCTGCTGTTGGTGTTGAAGAATTAATTCTGTCAGATTTTGATTAGTAATAATGGGCAAACGAAACCATTCTCCAACAGAAGCTCTTAAAACTTTCGGATTGTGTATATCAACGCTGTCGCAGCTTAACCACAAACTATCCACTCCCGTAGCTACTGCGCTGCGGATAATCGTGCCTAAATTACCAGGATCTTGTAACCTTTCTACAGCAACGCTTAAACGAGTTTGAGCTAGATCGCGATCTAACTTTGCCCGACGAGGAGCAATTGCGACAACACCATCGGGGTTGACCGTAGTCGCGATCGCATTTAATACTTCTAAACTTACTAACTGTAATTTAAGACCTTTATCGGCAATTTTTCGGCATAACGGCTGATGATTCGCATACCAGCGATCGGTGTGAAAAATAATATCTAACTTATAATCAACTTGAAAAGCAGCGGAAACCAAATTTGTTCCTTCTAACAGCAGCAAGTTTTGCTTTTGCCTTTCTTTAGCGCGATGCAGTTTGCGAACCTGTTTGATCAGAGGATTTTTGATACTAGTTAAAATTATATTTTCCACTTTATCTATTGACGAATAGCATTATTCAAAGTAATACTTTGGTTGCTAATAGTGATGAGAGACTTTGTAGTTTAACCTGAGTGTCTCGAGCAGACACTTTATATTCTGGATCGAATCTAGTTCACTCGCGACCACTATTGAGCATAATTCTTTTACCCGCAAATTAAATTAATATTTTTATTATCAAGAGGAAAAAGCCATTAACTCTATTTCTAATTTAACCAACACCAAAGTCTCTCCAGAAGCTCCTCAAGCAGTACTGGAAATTCGGGGGAAAGTTCCTCTCCAAGGGAAAGTAAAAATTAGCGGGGCAAAAAACTCTGCTCTGGTTTTGATGGCAGGCTCGATACTTTGCTCTGGAAAAACTATTTTGCGCAACGTTCCCAATCTTGTGGATATTAAACGGATGGGACAAATTTTGACGAATCTGGGAATAAAACTACAAAGAGACGGCGATGTCTTAGAAATGAATGCCCAAAATATCAATCCCACTGAAGCTCCTTATGACGTAGTATCTCAGTTAAGAGCCAGCTTTTTTGTTATTGGGCCTTTACTGACTAGATTGGGTATTGCCAGAGTACCCTTACCAGGAGGATGTGCTATTGGTGCGCGCCCCGTAGATCTGCACGTAAGAGGTTTACAAGCAATGGGCGCAAATGTCTCTATTGAAGATGGGGTAGTTAATGCCAGTCTTATTGGCAGTCAAGAACGTTTGCAGGGTGCAAATATTTATCTAGATTATCCCAGCGTTGGTGCAACAGAAACTATCTTGATGGCAGCAACTTTAGCTGAAGGCATAACTACTATCGGCAATGCTGCCCAAGAACCAGAAATTGTTGATTTGGCTAATTTCTGTAATGCTATGGGGGCCAAAGTCCAAGGTGCAGGAACAAATACTATTACTGTTGAGGGGGTAAGCTCACTCAATTCTATCGACTATAACGTAATTCCCGATCGCATCGAAGCGGGAACGTTTTTGGTCGCAGGTGCAATCACTCACTCTGAAATTACCCTCGCTTCAGTGATTCCCCAACATCTCGCTCCTGTAATTGCCAAACTAAAAGAAATAGGCTGTCAGGTTATTACTGAAGAAGGAGAAGGCAAGGTATTTGGTGGCAATATTAAAGCTAAGAATTTACGCATTATTCCTGGCGAACTCCACGGAACGGATATCGAAACTTTGCCCTATCCTGGTTTCCCTACAGATATGCAGGCTCAGTTCACCGCTCTATTAAGTATTAGCCAAGGCAACAGTGTCATTAGCGAAACTGTATTTGAAAACCGTTTGCGTCATGTAGCAGAACTACAGCGCATGGGAACAAACATCCGTGTCAAAGGGCATCATGCGATCGTTCAAGGAGTACCTTTCATTTCTGGCGCGCCAGTAATGGCAACTGACTTAAGAGCTTCTGCTGCTTTAGTATTGGCTGGTTTGGCAGCAGAAGGTAAAACTACCGTTTATGGTTTACATCATCTAGATCGGGGTTACGAGGATCTCGAAAATAAACTACGAGGTTTGGGCGCAAAATTAGAGCGCATTATCCCTGAATAATATTTTAATAGTTTGGCTTTAATAGCGATCGCGATACTTTCTACTCTCGTTAGAAGGTATCACTTTTTTTACAGTATTAATATTTTTGTCAATGGGTAGGTATACTTAATCAATAAGAATTTGCTTAAGACATATTAAGTTGCTCTTTTTTCTGAAAAGGTAAAATCTGGATAAGCATTCATTTATCTGAGTTTTCTCGATTCTTATGAAATCGTTTTTTTGAAAATTGTCAATAACATCCCAATATAAAGGATTTTTATTGTTTAGTTATTCAACAATTTATCATGCTTCTGCATCCCTTGATAGTTCGTTAATCATTCTCAACAGTGAAGCTTAATATATTTTTACTTATTTTTTTTTTACATTGAAGATTTAAAGTCATTAGTCATCTTTGTTTTGACAATTAAATAGCTACTCAAATAAGAATCCT
>CAYXWE010000330.1:0-5132 GCA_964468145.1 uncultured Pleurocapsa sp. | reverse complement strand
TATATTGCTGATTTTGCTCTCTTAACTGCCTTAAGTTAAGAGAACAATTAATCGAGCTTTTGATTGTGTCTACCTGCAGCCCAAAGACTCGCGGGTGTCTACTCCTGTGTTGGGATTGACTCCCGAAGCATTTTTACAAAGTTGTTTTACCTGCCATTTCTCTAAAACCGCTAGAGTAAAATCTGCACCATCTATTTTTGTATCTTTAAAGGTAGAGAAAGATAAGATAGTTTCTTGAAAATTGGCGTTAGTTAAGTTTGCACCATCAAAATTTGTGAGATAGCCAAAACCATAGCTAAAATCTGCCCCTGTCAGATCGGCATCTTGTAAATTGGAAGCGTTAAATACTGCTCCCCGAATATCAGCATTACTAAAATCTGCTCCTTCTAAATCTACCTTGGCAAAATCTACACTTTGCAAAACCTTTCCTGAAAAATTCTTTTCAATCAAGTCAGAAGCACTATAAGTAGAAGGGGTAACGGAAGAAGAACTACCAGCGAATGCGGGGCGAGGAAAAACTAATACAATTAACAGCAACAAAAATGCACTTAGTCGAAGAAAATATTTCATGGATTAAATTTATTTTTAAGCAAATCTCAGCTAGAACGAATACAGTTTATAATTTTGACATTCTCTCCGTACTTTTAGGAGGGAAATTTTCAATCTATTGAATGCTCCTACAATAGCGATACGGCGATTCAGTATCTATTGCAGTAGCGATCGCCACTAAAACATGACACAAAAAAACGAGAACAAGAAAGTTATTTGAAGACTTTTGATTCTAGATCTTTATTCAAAAGTAACTTGTTCTCAATTTAGTTAGTTTATTTTTGCTACAAACTAAATTCGCTTTTCTAAATATTGACCAATGGTGATTTCTTGTCCCGCACGGGAAATAATAGTCTGTCGGGTACGATATTGAGTACCAACTAATTTAATCTCTTCTTCAAATACATTCGAGTTGTATTCAGTACGCAGACTCATAGTGTCGGGATTGGCAAAATTGCAAATAGCAATGACTGGCTTGGGAGTAGCAAAACCGCGATCGCGATACAAGATGTTTCCTCTGATGCCAAATACAGTCGATCCCTTTACCGCTTTGCGTTCTTGATTGGTGTAGTTGCTTTCCCAAATAACTTTTGTTCCACAGGCTAAAGCGCAATCGTCTTCTAGTTCGTGACTTTGAGCCAACTCAATTAATTCTGCTGCGCCTCGATCTAAAAAAGATATTTTGAGGTTGCTGGTAACTTCCTGTGGTTCGATATCTTTGTTCAAACTATAGTAACGTCTTTGGGAATTCCAATCCCCTTGTGATTTGCGGAAAAAATCGACTACTAAAGACTGCAAGGCTATATTTGTTGTTTGCGCCAATACCATCGAGACTGAACCCCTCTATTTATTATTTGAAAAATTGGATATTGTTTAACTATGTCAAGTAAAAATACTTTCTACGTAATAATTCTTAATGTATCACAAATTAAAATTGATTCGCACAATCTCTTGAGTAGTAGTATTTACTAACTTGATGATGAACTTAAATTTATGTTTGTATTTTTCTAGTATGTCAAAATATCTCAAATTTTTTGTCAATTTAGTCACCAAAACGGCGATCGCGGTAGCGATCGGTTTGGGGATAGGCAATCCAGCATTGGCAGTCACCCAAAAACTCCAGCTTGAAACTGCTACAGGATATTTAATAGAAACAGTTTTTAGTTACGATGATGTCAACCATCCGACTATTATTCACGAACAGGGCAAAGGCAAAACCGAAATTGTAGAATCGATGCAGGTTAGCTTTTATCAGCCATCAGGTAAATTAATCGCCACTTACGACAATATTGTTGATGGTGTAGCCCAAGGAAACTACTTTGAATTTAACTTTCAGCCTCAAACTGGGCAGTTATTCGGCAATATCGATTTGGGAGGGGAGTTTCCAGGAGAAATGTATCTCAAAGGAGAAGTAGAGAGACAACTGTCTTTAATTGAAGTAGAGCGATCGGGAAAGGAAAAAGAGATCGGCAGAGTGAATGAAGGAAGTTTTTAGCTCTTACAACTAAATAAAAATGAAATAGTCAAGTTTTATTAACACTTTTTTACATTTTTTGTTATTATGCTTAACATAGGTTAACAAAAAAGGTAATAATAAATGACTACTATTTCAGACGAAAACGGCATCATCAACAATTTTGCCAAAGAGCCACAAATGTATTACGCAGATGAACCTTCTTCTCAAGAACAACGCAGCTATATGCTCTGGGGCGCAGTAGCATCAGTAGTAATTGCTGGTTCGGTCTTCACTGCTGTATTTGTGAGCTAAATTCACTATTTTTCAACTTCTCATCAACTTCATTTTTCAGTTCATACCTCGGCTAACTCCGAGGTTATTTTCTAGCTCTTTTTTGGCAAAATTACTTACCCAATGTCTTCTCACCACCAGCAAGGATTAGATGTTTTATTTACATCCCCATAGATTCAAGACTAAAGAGATTGATGCTTCAGAGCTACTCCAAGGCTATAACTCAGGCAAGCGAGACTTTTCTCAGGTCAACCTCACTCAGATTTCTCTAAACGATCTAACTCTGGCAAACATCAAACTTTGGCGAGCCAATTTAGCCAAGATAAATTTAAGTCGTTCGGTTTTGCATCGAGCCAACTTAGCTCAAAGCAATTTATCTTGTGGGACTCTCTGGCGAACAGATCTCAGCTATGGCAACCTAGTTTCGGCCAAGTGCGATCGCGCTTTGTTTATTCGTAGCAATCTTAGCCGTGCCAATCTTCGCAAGTCATTTTTGAGGGACGGAGATTTACGCTTGGCTAATTTATCGGGAGCAAATCTAGAGCGAGCAGATTTATCGGGAGCAAATCTCAGCTATGCAGATTTATCGGGAGCAAATTTGACGGGGGCCAATTTAGATCGGGCTATTTTGACAGGGGCAAAGCTAACTAATACTAATTTGAGCAATACCAATTTAGATCGGGCAATATTAGAAGGAGCAAAGATAGATCCTACTGTTCTATCCGAGAGAAATACTATCGCTAATGAAATAATGTAACCATAAGATGGATTTAACGAACTCCTTGCTGCGGGACTTAGTAACAGAATATACCCATCTTCGTCCTCAAATATATTTTAAATCGTCATTGATCGCTCTAGCTCGCGCTACACAGGATTTAGTGCTGGCAGATAATGATGATTACCTAGTGATTGCCAACTTTCAGCAAGAAAAGTTTTTTCATCAACAAAAGCGTCGCTTTGAGAGCATGGCAGCAAAAAGCAGTCACGTATATGTTTTAGGAGTACCCGACACCAGATCTGACTTTGGAGTAAATAATTCTAGCTATGAGACTATCCCCATCGCCCCAACGGATACTTTGGCAGGAGAAAGATATTTAGTGGTTATCGGTGCAAGATACTCCGCGTGCTTGGCAGTAAGAGATAAACTATCTCTAAAAGATTTGCAAGATATTGGCTCTAACCTCGAACAAGGAGAAAGATTTGAAGGGGTATGGAGTTTCGATCGCGATATTGCCTATACTGCTGCAGATTGGTTGTTGGGGATGATTGCCAACTATCGCCCTGAGTTAAGAGATAAAACCCAACAAGCCAGGAAACTATTTAAGCTGCGAGTATCTGGCGATCGCCAATCTCTTGCAGGATCGGGGACAGTTAATTTAAACATTTTTGCTCAACGTCTGGTTACCTATCTCCAGGCTGGTCAATACAAATTACTCAAAGCCTACAAAACGATCGCTTCTGCCGAAAGAAAAGAATCTTTAGTCAATAAGATTGCATCCGCTCAACGTAGTTCTCTCGATCCCCAAGCAATCTTACTCACCACCGTTAAAGAGCTAGGAAGACTTTTTGCTAACTGTCGCTGTATACTCTATCGTCTCGATCCTGAAGATGCCGAAGTAAGAATTGAATATGAATCTAAGCCCGATTATATGAAATCTTTAATCGGTCAAAAATGGTCGATTGCCGATAATCCGTTGTTTATTGCTGCTCAAGCGCAAAAATCGACTTTAGCGATTGAAGATGTAGCAAGCAATCCCTACTTGAATGAAAATTCGATACTGAAAGAAAAAATTGCTAGAGCCGGCATACATTCGTGGCTGATGGTTTCTATTCGATATCAAGGCAGACTGTTGGGAATGCTAGAGCTACATTATGGCGGAAATAAAGATTTTCAATGGAAGTCAGAAGATGTAGCTTTAGTTGAAGCGATCGCCACTAGTGCGGGAGCAGCTTTAACTCAGGCTAGTGCCTATACCAACCTCGTAGAATTAAATGCTCAGTTAGAATCAGTCGAACGTATCCAGAGCAATCTGATTGCTATTGTCGGTCATGAATTAAGAACTCCTCTCTCCACAATTCGGATTTGTCTCGAAAGCTTGGCGAGCGAACCAGATATGATGCCAGAGTTTAGAAATACTATGCTCGATACTGCTTTGGGAGATAGCGATCGCTTGGGAGATTTGATCCAGGATTTTTTGACTCTTTCTAAGTTAGAAACAGGAAAAGCCTATTCTAATGTAGAGGGGACAACTATTGACTACGCTCTAAATCTTGCCCTAAGACGAATCAAAACTACAGCCAAAGTCAAACAACTGCCCTCAATTCAAATTAATTTGCTCGATCCTCTGCCTAATGTTGTAGCTGATATAGACGGCTTGGTAGAAGTTTTTAGCAAGCTTTTGGATAATGCCTGTAAGTTTACTCCTACCGATGGCAAGGTTACTATTACAGCAGACACGAGCGAGCTTACTTCCCAACAGGGCGATCGACAACAGGTATTAGAAATAGTCATTAGGGACACGGGGCGCGGTATCCCTGCAGATCGTTTGGAAACAATATTCGATCGCTTTTCTCAGTCGGAAAGTTATCTTCGTCGCACCGTTAGCGGAGTGGGACTGGGATTAATTATTTGTCGCAAAATTATTCAGAATATGGGAGGAGAAATCTGGGCAACTAGCGAGGGAGAAAATAGGGGAAGTCAATTTCATTTCACTTTGCCAATTGATAAGTAGACATACAGCGAGCGGAATCTCAGGTATTAAAAGTCTTTTGTTTTTTGTCTTTTGTTTTTTGTCAAAAAACTATTAAATCAATGTACCTGAAATTATTTTTACCC
>CAYXWE010000329.1:0-5145 GCA_964468145.1 uncultured Pleurocapsa sp. | reverse complement strand
CATTTGAAGCCATAGTAAATGATATCTGACTTTCAGTACTCATGACAGATAATTTCTAGATTTGTCCGCAAATCATCGCGGTTCTAAATTTGAATGAGATATGTTGATAAATCTTGGTTTTCATGAGTCTGACTAAAAAATGCGATCGCGAATAAATAGTCAGAGCGTTTAGATATTGAAATCGATCGCGTTTTAAAGCTCTAAAATCATCTCGTTTTTAGCGACAAAACCTAACTGCTGGTAAAGAGGTTTGCCATGAGGTGAGGCGTGCAGAATGGCATGAGTACAATTAAGCGTTCGCAAACGATCTATGGCTGTTTGGATTAGCTGAGTGCCAATTCCTTGCCGACGATAAGCCGAGACAACAAAAACGTTCCAAATATAACCATATTTACGAAAAGTTGGCTTAAAGGGCAAAGGATACAAACCTGCAAATAGCTGACAGCTAGTAGAAGCGACAATTTCATTATTTATTTTGCCGATGAAAGCCTGGAATGACAGTTCTTGACGTGCTTTGTTAATAAACTCTAGAGTTGTGGGCAACCAATTGTCGTCGATAGCATCGGAGGAAATTTGATTATCCAACCATAGTTGATAAAAATGATGTGCCACAACCACATCTTCTTTATTTGAAGCTGCTGAAATAACTAAATTTTGGTTTTTGGTCATTGAAATACGGGAATTTATTTAATTTATATATATTGTGTGATGATATGGTGTTGCTTTCTATAGATAAAGTCTAGTATTAATGTTTTTTGGATACAATAAACAAATTAAATTCTAGTTTTATATAGTTGAGCAATTTTGGTTGCGAGTTTATACACGGAACATTTGCTAGTTTAAACGTCAATAGTATTAGGCACTGCTAATTTAGATTTATCAGATTTGGGTTAAGAGAAATGAAATTTTGGAGCAAGACAACTAAATTGTGGATAGGAGGGACAGTCAGTATTGCGTTAGTCTCTAGTGGTTTATTAGCAGGTGTACAACCCCAAGTTACTACCGCTACTGCTGCCCAAATAGCTCAAGCTCTTTCTCCTGAAGAAATCAACCTCCGTGCCAAGCAAATTATCGTGCGTATTGACGGTGCTAGTATCGGTTCTGGTTCTTTAATTGATTATTCAGACAATGTTTATACCGTGTTGAGCAACTGGCACGTGATGAAGAATCAAGGAGAATATATAGTCAGTACGATTGATGGTAGAAAACATAAAGTAGATCCTCAGAGCATTCGACAGTTACCTGGGTTAGATTTGGCGATATTCCAATTCGCTAGCAGCCAAAACTATCAGGTAGCAGATCTGGGCAATTCTGCTAATTTGAACGAAGGGCAAAGTGTCTATTTTGCAGGCTATCCAGGTGAATTACGCCGAGAAGATAATCGCTACTATCGTTTCTTTTCAGCAAATTTAGTGGGCATCCTGCCAAAATCTACCGAAAACGGCTATTCTCTGGTTTACAACGGAGAAGCCTTCCCAGGAATGAGTGGTGGTCCAGTATTGAATAAAGATGGTTTGGTTATTGGAGTCCATGGAGAAGCTAATATCCATGCCTTGTCTGGCGGAACTTCTAACTATGCAATTCCAATTAATACTTATCAAACTGCAGTAGCACAACTAAACCAATCTCCCGCAACAGATTCCCCTACAGAAAACTCTCCTCCGCCCAATGATGAGGTAGCTACTACCCCCGAAGCAAATCCAGAACCAGAACCAGAATCTCAACCAGAATCTAATTCCGAACCAGAACCAGAATCTCAACCAGAATCTAGTTCCGAACCCGAACCAAAAGTTAGTAATACCGATTCCATATCGTCAGTACCTACCTTTGAACCCGAAACCGAAACTGAAGCTGATGACAGTAAGCCCGAACCAAAACCAGAGGTAGAAGCTGAAGCAGAACCAGAACCAGAAGCGATCGCCACTGAACCAGAGACTACTAAAAATCAGCCCGAAACTGAAGCAGAAGCTGAAACTGAAGCAGAACCAGAACCAGAAGAAATCGCCACTGAACCAGAGACTACTAAAAATCAGCCCGAAACTGAAGCAGAAGCTGAAACTGAAGAAATCGAATCAGAACCAGAACCAGAAGCGATCGAATCGGAAACCATCGAGGTTAGTACCATTACCACTACCAGAGAAATTCCTTTAGTCTCCAACAAAACGGGCATCAGTTATGTCCCTCTACGGAACTTATTAAAAGAAGAAAAATGGTCCGAAGCCGATCTACAAACCTACAAACTGGTAAAAGAAATCGTCGAAACTGCTAAGGAAAAAAATAAGCATATTTTTATCGAACTAAAAACGATTGCTGAATTTTCTTGCCCTGATATCAGAACTATTGATTCGCTTTGGAAAAAATACAGCGGTAATAAATTTGGCTTTAATTCTCAGAAAGAAGTATGGCAAAGCGTGAACGAAGAAGGTGATTTTTCTACTCAAACCTGGAGACGTTTTGCCACCGAAGTCGGTTGGAAAGAAGGGGAAGTAGATAGTGGTAGCGGTTATTTACTATACGACCAATTAGATTTCGATCCGACCGAAGCACCTGTTGGTCATCTCCCTTGGTGGTTTGCCCTGCCGGAGGAAGAACAAGAAGTTATTAAGCATTTGTTTGCTCGTTGCAACTTCAACCCTTCTCCCCAAGAATTAGCAGTAGAAGAAAATAAACAACCCAAGAAACCTAGAAATGGTAATACTCGAAGACAAACACCCAATAATCAATCTGGAGTCGAAAAAAAACCTAAATGATATTAACTATTGAAGATTACTTTTTACTTTGAATTTTCCAACCTGCTTTAACAGGATCGAAGGTTACATCAAATAACGTAGCATTATCGTAATAAACCTCATTAAAGCAAGCTGATTCCAATTTAGCTCCCCTTAAATCTGCACCCAAAAAATTAACGTTGTCTATCTTAGCTTTTCTCAAATCGGCTTCTTGTAGGTTAGCTCCTTGAAAATTAACATACTCCAAATTACTCTGACTCAGATTCGCTTCAATCAAACAGGCGCGCTGAAAATTGGTATGGGCTAAATTGGCTGATTCTAGGTCAGCAAGGTACAAATTAACTTTAATTAAACTAGAATAGCTTAAATTGCTGTTTCTCAACATAACTTGCCTTAAGTTAGAACCATCTAGCACCACCTTTTTTAAGGTTACACTGCTTAGATGAGCTTGACTTAGCTCAATATTTTCAAAATTAGTCTGCCCGTTAATATAGTTTTTAATGATTTGATAAGGCGTAGCAAAGGACAAAATTGAGACGTAATCGAGATTAAATAGATATCTCAAAAAAAAGTTAATAGTTTGTTGTTTGACATATCCTTGCTCTACCGCCAACAAATGAAGCTTAGTTCTTCGATCTATTTGTCTTTGCTTTTGCTTTAAAAGTAAAATTTGCTTTTTATCTAATAATGCTGCTGCATATAAATAAAATGCCAAAGGTCTTGTTGGTTGTTTTTGAATCAGATTAGGCCATGTTTCGGCAAAAAAATCGGCTGTTGCTTGTTTTATCCAACTATGAGAGGCTAAAATTTCCCCCAGCCTCAAATTATATTGTTTTTGTTCCTGCAGTGCAATTTCTACTTGATGGATGGAAATTAAGTCCGCTTCGGCTAAAAGTTCTCCGAGTGGCTTTTTGGATGGCAAATTTGATGCAGAATTTAAACTATTATCTGAGACTGATAATTGATTCATGATTTTAGAGAATAGCTAGGTCTGAAGCTCAAATATAACCCAAACTACACTCAAGTTTGGATTACTTAAAAAAGCTATTTAGATATTTACCAAATTATTCGCGTCTATAAGCATATTATTAAAGCTCGAAATTATCTCCTAGATAATATTGTTTAACCAAAGGATTACTATAAAGTTCTTCTGCGGTACCAGCAGCTAGAATTTGACCGTCCCGCATCACATAGGCGCGATCGGTAATAGCGAGAGTTTCGCGAAAATTATGGTCGGTAATCAAAATACCCATTTTGCGATCGCGTAATTTGGCAATGATATCCTGCATTTCTGCTACCGCAATAGGGTCTACCCCTGCAAAGGGTTCGTCTAACAACAAATATTTTGGTCCATCGAGTCCTGCAGCTAAAGCTCTAGCCAACTCGGTGCGCCTTCTTTCGCCACCCGATACTAAAGATCCTAAAGTATGAGCTACTTTTTCTAGGCGAAACTCGGTTAATAACTGCTGCAAACGAATCGGTCTTGCGGGTTTAGGTATTCCTGTTTGCTCTAGAACCAACAAGATATTATCTCGGACGCTCAGGTTGCGAAAAATACTCGCCTGCTGAGTTAGATACCCCATTCCCAAACGCGCCCTTTTGTGGAGTGCCAAAGAAGTAATATTGCGCTCGTTTAGTTTGACCGTACCTTGGTTGGGTTTTACTAAACCCGTAGCGATGTAAAAAGTTGTGGTTTTTCCTGCGCCATTAGGTCCAAGCAAGCCGACTATTTCTCCAGGCAAAACTCGTAGATTAACTCGATTAACGATACTTCTTTTGCCGTAGGATTTGTGAATATTTTTTAAAACTAAAGCCACAGCATTTTTAGTAACCAGTAATGGGTAATTTGTTAATGATTTTATTCGGGATCGGTAATGATATAGGTAGATTCTACCTGGCGATCGCTTTGAGGAGTCGCAATAAAGCGTTCTTCATCAATTAGATAGGTTAAGGTTTCTGCCCGCATACTGTTTCCTTCTTGAATAACATAAACATCTCCTGTCAAGACTAAACGACGTTCGCGACTATAATACTGAGCCTGAGCAGCAGTAGCCTGAATTTGTCTAGCAGGATATTTGATTTTGACGTTACCCCTGGCAGTAATAATTCCCGTCTGGGAATTAGATTCTTGAACATCTGATTGCAAGGTAATTTGCCCCTGTTTACTCGGAGATTGTGCTAACAAAGCTGAAGGTATAAAGACGGTCAAAATCGCACTAGCTATGGTAACTCCTAACAATAAGTTAAATCGCTTTCGCGATAATAAACCAGAAAACATAAATAGAAAGTTATTTAGGTTGAGTAATTGTAATTTAAGATAATTAAGTCTCGATATTAACAATTTCTCAGACGTTTCTTTTATCTTAGAAGTTGCATTTCGTTGCGGGCAACGGTCGATTGCTCTTACTTTGGTATG
>CAYXWE010000328.1:0-5145 GCA_964468145.1 uncultured Pleurocapsa sp. | reverse complement strand
TTCTGAGGTATCCTCAGAATTACGCCCTCACTTATTACTCGTTACTCATTACTTAGCATTTGTCGCAGTAGCGGGATAACAAACACGAACACCACCCAAACCACAGTAACCATTAGGTACTTTACTTAGATACTGTTGATGATAATCCTCAGCGTAGTAAAATTCGGGTGCTTCTACAATTTCTGTAGTGATAGCGTCGTAACCAGCTTTTTTCAATTCCTCTTGATAAGCTGCTAAAGATGCTTCTGCAAGCTGTTTTTGTTCGGGAGTATAAGTATAGATACCAGAACGATATTGAGTACCGCGATCGTTACCCTGACGCATTCCCTGAGTGGGGTTATGGCTTTCCCAAAATACCTTTAATAAATCTTCGTAGCTAATTTTGCCCGGATCGTAAACCACCAAAACAACTTCATTGTGTCCTGTCATGCCACTACATACTTCTTTATAAGTAGGGTTAGGAGTGTGTCCCGCAGCATAGCCTACCGCAGTAGTATAAACTCCCTCTTGCTGCCAAAATTTTCTTTCTGCACCCCAAAAACAGCCTAAACCAAATACAGCTTTTTCCATATTTTTAGGAAAAGGAGGCTTGAGAGGGTTGCCATTGACGTGATGCTTTTCTGGCACGGGCATAGATTGGTTGCGTCCAGGTAAAGCTTCTCCTGGAGAAGGAATTGTGGCTTTTTTGCCGATACCGAATAGTCCCATATAAAGTTATGATTGCAATAAATTGTTAATTTTTTTTTACACTACTTTTATCATAGAAGAATCTTCTGGGTTTTTAATTCGGCTAACACTACTTTTTCAAGTAGTAAGAGGTTAAAAATACCAAAAAAATGATGAAATTGTTGTTAATCTCGTGCTTGAGGTACTATAGCCAAAGTGTAACTATACTTATGAATTTGAATTTAATTTAATTAGAAAAAGATTTATGAAAATTTTAGTAGTCGAAGATGACGAACGTATTAGTGATGCCATAGTAGAATATCTCAGCGATCTTCACTATGCTGTCGAGGCGGTTTATGACGGTCAAAGTGCTTGGGATCTGTTAGATGTATTCACCTATGATATGGTGCTATTAGATGTGATGTTGCCAGAGATGGATGGCATTACTCTGTGCCAAAAGCTACGCAAAAAAGGCTTAGATATTCCGATCTTGATGTTGACAGCCAAAGATACTTTAGAGAACAAAATAGAAGGATTGGATGCGGGTGCAGATGATTATTTAGTTAAACCCTTTGAGCTAGACGAATTATCCGCACGTATTCGCGCTCTATTGCGTCGAGGTGCGGGTAGTTTACCTCCTGTTTTAACTTGGGAAAAACTGCGTCTCGATCCTAGTAGTTGTGAAGTATTTTATGAAGAAAATCTTTTACCTCTTAGCCCCAAAGAATATAAACTACTAGAATTTTTCTTGCGTAATGGTCGTCGCGTTTTTAGTCGCGCTCAGATATTAGAACATCTTTGGTCTTTTGAACAAGTTCCAGAAGAAGCTACTGTCAAAGCACACATTAGAGGACTCAGACAAAAACTAGAGGCTGCAGGCGCGCCCCACGATCTGATTGAAACTGTCTACGGGTTAGGATATCGTCTCAAAGAAGAACCACAACAGGTCTAGTTTTTTATGTATCATGGGTTGCGATCGCGATTGCTTTTGTACTATCTCATAGTCATGGCAGCGATTTTAAGTGTTTTTGGCACGGGGGTTTATGTCGTTTTTCGGCGTAATCTATACAGCCAGACTGATAAAAAGGTAATGACTTTGGCACAATCTGCCACTCTTTCTTTTAATGCAGTTAACGAGCGCGGTAGCAAATATCTCAATCAGGTAGAAGAAGTTCCCTGGCGCGATATTTTCAATCGCGATCGCCAAAGTTTGGAATGGTTCGATCGCGATGGAAAATTGCTCGGTAGAAAAGGAATGATTCATTTAAATGCTCCGCCCGAATTAGGTTCGAGGATTATTCGTCACGCAAAAACAGGAGAGGTTTTTCGCACGCACACAGCTTCGGTTTTTGTGCGTAATAACGAACAAGTAGGCCCTCCTTCTTTGGTAGGATTTGTCAGAGCGAGCCAGTCTAGTGAAGAAATAGAAGCAGCAGAAGAAGAATTATTTTGGATTCTAGTGATTGGCGGAATGTTGACCCTAATTTTGATTGGTTTAGGGGGCTTTTGGCTGACTAAAAAGGCGATCGAACCAATTGAAGCTAGTTTCAATCAACTGAAGCAGTTTACTGCCGATGCCTCCCATGAATTACGCAGCCCTTTAACTGCGATCAAAGCCTCAGTAGACATTATGCGTAACCATCCAGAGCGAGTTCATCCCAAGGATGCCAAAAAGCTGGAAGCGATCGCGGGTGCAGCCCTACAGATGAATCAGACTCTACAAGATTTATTATTTCTTGCTCGTGCTGATGCCGATCCTAGCGTTCCCGTAAGCGATCGCAAATTAACTCCTGTATTTCTCAATCAAATCCTGCAAAATTGCTTTGTTCTCCTAGAGCCATTAGCCAATGAAAAACAAATAGTCTTTCAATCTAAATTTAGAGACGAGATCGAAATTATGGGCGATACCGCCCAATTATCGAGATTATTTTCCAATTTACTCGAAAATGCTTTGCAATACACCCCCGAAGAAGGTAGAGTCAGTTTAGATTTGTACAAGCAAAACCGCATGGCGGTAATTAGCGTGAGGGATACGGGTATCGGTATTGCTCCCGATCAAGTTTCCAAAGTATTCGATCGCTTTTGGCGGGCGAATAAAGCTCGTTCTCGTCGCGAAGGTGGTACGGGCTTGGGCTTGGCTATTTCTCAGGCGATTGTCAAACGTCACGGTGGCAAAATTTCTGTCACTAGCGAACTTAATATTGGTACCTGTTTTTTGGTACGTATTCCCATTTTAGGCACGAAAAAAACATCAGTTGGTAATAGTCAAGCAACTATCAAACCTAAAAATTAGACAAAGGATAATTGATAATTATCCTTTGTCTAATTAATTTTTGTCGCTTCTGCAGCCGACTAAATTTTAGGGGTCAGTGTATTCTTAATTGAATGTTTTGACTTGGTTGATTGAGTACTATTGTATTTATTTCTAGCATCGATCTTAAACACTTCACAATATTGTCTGGCAATAATTTGGGGAGTAAAGTTGTTTATCATATAGTTCCGCCCTGCATTACCTAAATCGACTGCTAGTTTGGGATCGCTGGCCAAGCTTAGAATAAAGGATGCAAGCTCTTGACTATCGTTATTATTGACACAAGCACCACATCCAGCATCATCGATTATTTGACGTAAATAGGAATGAGATTCGCAGATTGCTGCGATCGCTTTACCCGCAGCCATAATACCGTATAGTTTGGAAGGTGCGACCACTCCTTCCAAACCAGGAGCGATCGATACGAGGGCTAGATCGCAGGCGGTAAGAGAATAAGGTAAGTTTTCTTTATCTTGATAGGGTAAAAAAGTACAGTTATCCAGATTCGATTCTGCAACCGCTTGGCGACATAGTTCGTGTTTTGCCCCCGCACCAATAAAAACGAACTGTATCGCTCGATCTTGCAGCAGTTTCATCGCCCCCAAAATTGTATCTAGATCGTGACAACGCCCCATATTGCCCGAATATAACACTGTAAATTTACGATCTAGTTCGTGTTGACGAGCAAACCAATTTTTTTGTTTTGGCAGGGGTACAATCCAGTCTGCATTTGCCCAATTGTGAATCACTGAAATTTTATCGGCTATTTCAGGATGTTGAGTGGTAATTCTTTGTTTCATAGTTTCGCTAAGAACTATAATCTTTTGACTGCGTTTCCACACCATTCCATTGAGTTTGCGCCATAGTTTTGTAATCGGATGTTGTGGTGAAACTATTCCTAATTCCACAACTGCATCGGGGTATAGATCGTAGATTAAGCAAATGTATTCAGAACCAAAACATAAATTAACTATATAACCAGCAATTCCTAAAAATGGCGGTGCAGTAGTCAATAATACTAGGTTGTTTTTACGAGCATTTTTTAGAAGATGCCAGGTAGCTCTCAAAGTAAAAATAATTCCATTGACTGCTTTAGCTCTAATTCTTTTGGAGCAAATTTGTACGCTTTGAGAACGTCTGATATGCAAATTAGATTTGACTTCAATTTTAGGTGCTTTTTCTTCCTGAAATACATATCCTGGTTGACCTGTAAAGATATTAACTTGAATATCATTTTGTCCTAGGTTGTGAGCTAATTCTTGAATTAGTTGACCCGTAGCAGCATAGTCAGGAGGAAAAAATTGAGTAATAATCAAAAGCTTAAAATTAGCGTTTGATTCATCTAATTTGGTCTGTTCTTGGTATAGATATCTCGAAAAGATTTGTTTGATATTTCTCGACCGCAGCAGTGATTTAATACCCATGATTACCTACACCCAGAATTAAAATGATTTGAATAAAATACTAAAATTAGTATTCCCCAAAAAAAAAAATTCTATTTAAGTAAAATTACGTATTTTGTAATCTGAATTACGATTAAGTACTTAAGGAAAAATAATTACACTTTATTTTTCCTAAATACGAGACTCAACAAGTATTTGCGATCGATTGAAATTGTGCGTTATTTCTCAATCGGTTTTTAGCTATGGCAATTTTATTTGATTCGTGAAAATGCTTACAGCTAGATTTGCTGTTATTAGTTCTTTGTTGTTTGTCTATTTTTGCACCTGATTCGCGATCGCTATATCAGCCCGAAGCAGTAGAGTCTCTCTTAGTGTCGGCTATCGCCTATTAAACCAATGGGCATGAATGATTTTGACAATCTGAAGTTTATGGTTTTTTGTCCTTCGTTTTTCGTCTTTTGTTATTACATCCACTAAGGGAATGATTTATGCCCATAAGTCTATTGACTATCGACATATAGCAACCCTAAACAATTTTGGAGTATGTCTAATGACAAAAGACGAATGACAAAAGACGAAAAACGAAGGACAATTAGAACCAATTTATTTAACAAAGTGCTTATTTTTGAAATTTGCTACGTACTGTATAAGTAGTCATAGCAATAAACCTCAAACTAATTAAAATCATGAATCCAGAAGTATCTATTATAATTCCTGCTTATAATAGTGAAGCCTATATAGGACAAGCCCTAGAGTCAATTTTCA
>CAYXWE010000327.1:0-5153 GCA_964468145.1 uncultured Pleurocapsa sp. | reverse complement strand
AGCGATCGCTACCATTTTGATATCTTTGTTCCCAAGCTTCAACAGATAAATTACTCATAATATATTTTTTTAATTTATCCCTAACATCAGTTAGATATCTTAAACAAAATCTGACTGATTCAGATTTTCAGTTGAAACGTTTAATGTCGCCAGAATTTCGCTACCAAAGAGAATGTCGTTACCAGAAAAACTCAAGTCTTCAAAAGTCAGGTCATTTGCCAAACCAATTCGATCTTGCTCCCCAACGAAATCATCAATAATATCGGTTCCCGTTCCAGCAATTAAAACAAATAAATCTTGACCACTACCTCCTATTAAGGTGTCATTACCATTATCTCCTATTAAAATGTCATTACCATTATTTCCTGTTAGAACGTCATTACCATTACCGCCGAAGAGAGTGTCATCACCACTATTTCCTTCTAAGATGTCATTGCCACCATCGCCGAAGAGATTGTCATTACCATCATCGCCTATTAAGCTGTCATTACCACTATTTCCTACTAAGGTGTCATTACCATTATCGCCGAAGAGATCGTCATTACCATCATCGCCTATTAAGCTGTCATTACCACTACCTCCTATTAAGGTGTCATTGCCACCATCGCCGAAGAGATCGTCATTACCATCATCGCCTATTAAGCTGTCATTACCACTACCTCCTATTAAGGTGTCATTGCCACCATCGCCGAAGAGATCGTCATTACCATCATCGCCTATTAGGGTGTCATTGCCACTACCTCCTCTTAGAGTGTCATTACCATCATCGCCGTTGAGACTGTCATCACCATTACCGCCGTTGAGAGTGTCTGAACCTCTGGTCCCAGGAATCGCGTCATTACCCTCGAACTTGACTAAAGTTGGGTTTTCCCGCAGCATCGTTGCCTGTTCGTAGTCATAAGCATATCCTAAGAGGTCTGCTTCGGAAAAAGCTTCCCCCAGAAAAATCAAGCTGAAAGGCGAACCATCTTGATAATAACCAGCAGGAACAATAACTCCAGGTATCCCTAAGACATTAATTTGCTCTGTAGTTGTATTCACATAACCCTCGCCACTAGATAAATCTGGAACTGGAGCAGACATCTGGGGGAAAACCAGACCATCTAAGTCGTTACTTTCCATAACCTTGGTAAAAATTTCTAAAAACTCTTTGCGAACTTCTAGAAAATCTTCGATTGGTAAAATATCGGGATTAGATAAATTTTTAGCAGAATTTGGACGAGAATTAAAACTACTTAGGGCTTCCCCCTTGGCAAATGGCGATGCAAAACCCCGCTCCTCAAGCTCTTTGACTAGTTCATTTAAAGAATCCACTTCCGTAGTAGAACCGAGGCGTCGGATGTATTGATTTAAGTCATAAGGTAGGGTTTCAAGACCATCTGCTTTTTTAAAATTATCTAGTTCAACTTCCAAAGTGGCAAGGCCGCTATCAGCAAAAGGATCTTTTATAACTGTCGCTCCTTGTTCCACTACAACATCGATCGCCTGCTTGTACAGAGTTTCGGTTTCTGAGGTAAGACCTGTATCTAGAAAACCAGAGTCGAACAAACCGAGCCGCTCACCTTCTAAAGCGGTATCGTCTAGAGCAGATACATAGCCATCGCGCGGAATTTTTCCTTCAGCGACACTAGTTTTGGGATCGGCTGGATCTGTTCCTGCAAGTATATCTAGGGCAACCGCAGCATCATAAACGGTCTGCGTCAGAGGCCCTACAACATCGCGAGTCGAACCCGCTAAAGGCACAACACCTACGTTGGGAACTAAGCCAAAGGTAGGTCTGATACCTACCAAAGATTGTGCGCCAGCAGGATTTTGGATCGAGCCACCAGTCTCTACACCGATTCCCACTAAAGCAAAACTGGCTGCAACGGCAGTTGCCGAACCGCTACTGCTACCACCAGGAGCGAGATTAATATCGTAGGGATTGAGTGTCCCGCTAAAATAGCTGGAATCAGCTGAAGTAGGGTTTGTGGACAAAAGAGGCAAATTAGTTTTACCGAGGATAACCGCTCCTGCTGCTTCTAATTTAGAAACAATTGGTGCGTCGATTTCGGGGACTAAATCTATACCACCAGCTTCGCTGATAAATCTTTCATAACCAGCAGTCGTTCGGACTCCTGCAATATCTACCGAATCCTTAATTACAATAGGAACACCGTGTAGAGGAGAGCGAGGACCAGAGGTTTTGTACTCTAGATCTAGCTTTTTGGCTATTTCTAAAGCATCGGGATTTAAGTAAGTGAATGCATTGTAAATACCCTCGAATTTCTCGATTCTTTCTAAGAATGATGCGGTCAATTTTTCTGAAGTGAATTCACCTGTTTCCAACCCTTGTTGGATATCGAGAACAGTTAGATCGATAAGCTCATCGGTACTTATAGAAGTGGTAGATGACATTTTTCAGGTTTTTAGTAGTTTTTACTTAACTTTACCTAAAACGATGTCTGAAAAGTATAAATAATTGCGATCGCGAACATTGTTTGCCCAAAGTAAGATGAGCCAGAAAATGTAAAAATAAAGAAATACACAAAAAGCATTAAATGAACTACTATGGCTAATCTCCCATCCCTTAGCGGGAGCGATATCCGCGAGAAATTTCTTAAATTCTACGAAAAGAAACAGCACAAAATTTTACCCAGCGCATCTTTAATCCCAGAAGATCCTACGGTGATGCTAACTATTGCGGGAATGCTGCCTTTTAAGCCGATATTTCTCGGACAGCGCAAAGCACCCCAACCCCGCGCTACTAGTTCTCAAAAGTGTATCCGTACCAATGATATTGAAAACGTGGGAAGAACAGCCAGACATCATACTTTCTTTGAGATGTTGGGTAACTTTAGCTTTGGCGATTATTTTAAAGAACAGGCTATAGAATGGGCGTGGGAACTTTCGACGCAAGTATATAAACTACCCCCAGATCGCATCGTACCTAGTGTATTTAGAGAAGACGATGAAGCATTTGCCATCTGGCGAGACAAGATAGGTATTGCCGAACATCGTATTCAGAGGATGGGAGAAGAAGATAACTTTTGGAAATCAGGAGCTACTGGTCCTTGTGGCCCTTGTTCGGAGTTATATTATGATTTTCATCCAGAATTGGGAGATGAACATATAGATCTCGAAGACGATAGCAGATTTATCGAGTTTTATAACTTGGTATTTATGCAATATAACCGCGACGCTGAGGGCAATCTTACGCCATTAGAGAATAAAAACATCGATACGGGTTTGGGTTTGGAAAGAATGGCGCAGATCCTGCAACAAGTACCCAATAATTATGAGACGGATTTAATCTTCCCTTTAATTAAAACGGCTGCGGATCTTGCGGGGGTTAATTACAAAAAAGCTGACGAGAAAACCAAAACCTCTCTCAAAGTAATTGGCGATCATGTTCGGGCGGTAGTTCACACGATCGCAGATGGCGTAACTGCTAGTAATACGGGTAGAGGTTATATTCTTCGCCGTCTAATTCGTCGCGTGGTGCGTATGGGTAAATCAATTGGCATTGAAGGAAATTTTATCAATCAGGTTGCAGAAACAGCGATCGCTTTATCCGAATCAGCTTATCCTAATGTCAGAGAAAGAGAACAGTATATTAAAAGTCAACTCGAAAGAGAAGAAACCCAATTCCTCAAAACTTTGGATCGAGGAGAGAAATTACTGGCTGAGATTATTGCCAAAGCTGCTAATTTGGGTGCAAAACAGATTTCAGGTAAAGATGGGTTTGAACTCTATGCTACTTACGGTTTTCCCTTGGAATTAACTCAAGAAATCGCCGAAGAACAAGGTTTCACCGTTGATGTAGAAGAATTCGATCGCGAAATGGCAATACATCAGGGATTGGGTAGTAAAGATTTAGAAGCGATCGATCTAACAACTAAAAATGCTTTAGGAGAAATTGTAAAAAGTAGTGGTGATACTAATTTCTTGGGTTACACAGATTTAGCATCTCAATCTCAGGTAATGGGTATTGTGGTGACTAACGAGGATAATTCCCATAATGCCAAAAGTGCCACCGCTGGAGATAAAATTCAAATCGTTTTAGATAAAACCCCTTTTTATGGAGAATCTGGGGGACAAATAGGCGATCGCGGTTATCTTTCGGGAGATAATGTTTTGATAAGGATCGAAGACGTGCAAAAAGAAGGTAATGTCTTCGTGCATCAAGGTAAAGTCGATCGCGGTACTGTTAATGTGGGGGATTTGGTTAATGCAACTATAGATCGTTCTTGTCGTCGTCGCGTACAGGCTAATCATACCGCCACTCACTTATTACAGGCTGCTTTAAAACAAGTGGTAGATGATTCGGTATCTCAGGCTGGATCTTTGGTTAACTTCGATCGCCTGCGGTTTGATTTTAATTCTCCCCGCGCTTTAACAGCACAAGATGTGCAGCAGGTAGAGGATTTGGTTAATACCTGGATCTCCCAAGCCCATCAAGCTGACATTAATGTGATGCCCTTAGAAGAAGCAAAAGCTAAAGGTGCAACCGCTATGTTTGGCGAAAAGTATGCCGATAACGTGCGAGTAATCGATTTTCCTGGGGTTTCGATGGAACTTTGTGGCGGTACTCATGTTAGTAACACTGCCGAGATTGGCGCGTTTAAAATTGTTTCCGAAGTCGGTATCTCTTCTGGAGTAAGACGGATCGAAGCAGTTGCTGGTGCTGCAATTTTAGATTACCTCAACGTGCGGGATAAAGTAGTCAAAGAACTTAGTACCAAATTTAAAGTCAAACCCGAAGAAGTTAGCGATCGCGTTAATAATTTACAGGCAGAACTTAAAGCTACTCAAAAGGAATTAGAAGCAGCCAAACAAGAACTAGCTTTAGCAAAATCTGACGGTTTGTTATCCCAAGCTGAAACAGTAGGGGATTATAAAATCCTAGTAGCTAATATGGGGCAAATGGATGCCAAATCATTGCAGTCAGCAGCCGAAAGATTACAGCAAAAGCTAGGAGAGGCTGCGGTAGTTGTGGCTTCTATTCCCAGTGAAGGAAAAGTAAGTTTGGTGGCAGCCTTTAGCCAGAAAGTAATCAAAGAAAAGAAAATGCAGGCGGGTAAATTCATCGGCACTATTGCCAAAATCTGCGGAGGCGGAGGCGGTGGCATACCAAATCTAGCCCAAGCTGGGGGAAGAGATGCCAGTAAATT
>CAYXWE010000326.1:0-5164 GCA_964468145.1 uncultured Pleurocapsa sp. | reverse complement strand
TATTGGGAAATTATACGATTCTCTTTCTCTGATGTAAATTATATGCAATATTAGTTCGCAATATCTGATAATATTACGAAATATTAAAAATAAAAATACTTATTTTATGTTAGATATGACTTTATTATTCGCGGTAGCAGGAGAATTCCCTACTTACTTCGTTGCAGTATACGTAGTTGGCTTTATTGCTGCGGTATCTATCGGTTCGATCGCCTGGTACAATTCCAAACGTCCTGCGGGTTGGGAGAATATGGAACGTCCTGATATTGTTCCCGATATAGATAAAGATAAGAAAAACGAAGAATAAAACAGTAATAGCTACATTAAAGGACAAGGGATACCTTGTCTTTATTTTTGCGAGGAGAAACGGTTAGTCACTCGACCGATTATCTTTTGAGGACTAACTGTACCCCAGTGGCGACTATCAGTACTTTCTGCGGGGTTATCTCCCATCAAGAAATATCCCTCGTCTTCGGATATTGTTTTAATTCTTTTGACTATAGTTAAATGAGATTTTATCGGATGAGAGATCGCTACAACATGATTAATTTCAGGTTTAGATTTGTTGTAAGCATTAGGATCGATCAATATTTCTTCCCCTGGCGACAATAAAGGTAACATTGAGTTTCCCACAACCCTCAAACGCTTTCTTTTACCCAACAGCCACAGACAAAAAACCAGCAAGTTAGTTTCTGGCAACAAATTAGTCATCAAATTATCAAGGCAAATATTGAACATTATTTAAAAAATTAAGTTTTACGCCGTCAAGCTACACGAAAGCAAAATCATGAATTAACCTTTATGATGCGAGATAGACTTTTTGAGCATCGTATTTGGCAATGAGCAGCAATCGATTTTTGACCATAAAGCAGCAGCTACGTAAAATCAGCACCTACATTATCTTATTCCTGTTTTGTTTTGCTTTGACGGTAGGATGCAATAACAATAATTCATCCGAGCAAAATAATGATACCAGTTTGGGGCAGCGCGTTTCTGTAGGTACAACCCTCAAACCACGCACTCTAGATCCAGCAGATAACTACGAACTAGCAGGATTAAATATTATTTATAATGTGGCAGAAAGTCTTTATACCTATAAAGTAGGGACAACAGAGATCGAACCATTACTGGCAACAGCAATGCCTACAATTAGCGAGGATGGATTGATTTATACCATACCCGTGCGCCAAGGCGTTACCTTTCATGATGGTACTGCTTTTAATGCCGAAGCGATGGTATTTTCTCTCCAACGCTTTATTCAAAATGGAGGAAAGCCAGCCTTTTTACTAGGAGATGTTATTAGCCAAGTGGAAGCTAGCGGAGAATACGAACTTAAAATCAGTCTCCAACAACCATTTGCTGCTTTTCCTGCCTTACTCGCTTTTCCTGGTGCTTGTGCGGTGTCGCCCCAAGCTTACAAAATTGGTGCGGGATCTTTTGCGCCCAATATACTGGTGGGTACAGGGAAATATAAGCTAGCTCAATTCAAAAGTGATTCGATTAATTTGAATGTCAATGAAAACTACTGGGGAGGCAAAGAAGCGATCGCCAATCAAGGCATCAATATGCAAATCTATGGGGGTAATTCAGCCAATCTCTTTAATAGTTTTAAAACTGGAGCAATAGATGTTGCCTACCAATCTCTCGATCCGCAGCAGATAGAAAGTTTACTCGATGGTGCGGAAGATAAATGGCAAGCAATTGAAGGTTCGGGTACGGTAGTTAATTACTTAGTGTTAAATCAACAGCAAGAACCTTTAGATAGCCCCGATGTCCGTAAAGCGATCGCAGCAGTTATTAATCGTGCTTTAATTAATGATAGGGTTCTCAAAGGTCAAGCAGAACCGATCTATAGTCTAATCCCCACGGCATTTGAAGCTTATCAACCCGCTTTTGAAGAAAAATATGGGGATGGTAATATTAGTAAAGCGGAAGAATTACTAACTACCGCTGGTTATTCCGCAGAAAATCCCGCGATCGTCGAGATATGGCATCCTTCTGGTTCAATCACTCGCGGTATAGTTGCCGATACTCTCAAGGCTTATGCAGATAGGGAATTGGGGGGCGCGATCCAATTTATCCCCAACAGCGTTGAATCAGCTTCTTTCTTTGGCAATTTGAGTAAGGGAGTATATCCTGCTGCTTTAGCTGATTGGTATCCAGATTTTCTCGATCCCGATAACTATATTCAACCGTTTATGGACTGTAGTAAAGGTTCGCCTAATATAGGCTGCGAAGAAGGTGCTGCCCAAAGTCGGGGTTCTTTTTATTATAGCGATCGCGTCAATCAGTTAATCGAACAATCGCGCACCGAACAAGATCTAAGCAAACGTCAAACTATATTTGGGGAGTTACAAGAATTGTTAGCCCAAGATGTACCCTATATTCCTTTATGGCAAACTAAAGACTATGCCTTTGCTCAACTTGATATTGATGGTGTTGTAATTAATCCCAGTCAAAACTTTCCTTTCTGGACAATCAAAAGAACAACAGCAAATCAGGAATAAATAATGGCTCAATGAAACTGATTATTCAAATTCCTTGCTACAACGAGGAAGCTACTCTGGGGTTAACTTTATCGGAGTTACCCCGTCAGTTACCTAAAATAGACGAAGTAGAGTGGCTGATTATTGATGATGGTAGTCGCGATCGCACTGTGGAAGTAGCTCAAGCTAATGGAGTAGATCGTATTGTTAGTTTGCCAAACAATCAAGGACTTGCCAAAGCTTTTATGGCAGGGTTAGAAGCCTGTTTGGATGCAGGGGCAGATATTATTGTCAATACCGATGCGGATAATCAATATTGTGCTGCGGATATTCCCAAGTTGATTGCACCTATTCTAGAAGGTAGAGCAGAAATTGTTATTGGCACAAGACCTATTAAGGAGATTAAACACTTTTCACCCCTAAAAAAATTCTTGCAACGTCTGGGTAGTCTAGTAGTCCGTTTGGCAAGTAATACTCGCGTACCAGATGCCCCTAGCGGTTTTCGGGCAATGAGTCGCGAAGCTGCTTTACGCCTTAATGTATTTAATGAATATACCTATACTCTAGAAACGATTATTCAGGCTGGTCAAAGAGGTTTGGCGATCGCTTCTGTGCCGATTCGTATCAATGGTTATTTACGCCCTTCCCGTTTGGTTAAAAGTATTCCTGCTTACCTCAAGCATTCGATTTTGACCATTGTACGGATTTTTATGACCTATCGCCCCCTAAAGTTTTTTATGCTTTTGGGGACTATTCCTTTTAGTGCGGGATTTTTATTATGTTGCCGTTGGCTATTATTTTTTTGGGGCATTATTGGCGACGATCCCGATAAATCCCGCGTCCCTAGTTTAATACTGGCTGCTATCTTAATTTTAGTTGGGGTGCAGTTATGGATTTTTGGTTTGGTAGCAGATTTGATGAGCGTCAATCGTCAATTGTTAGAAGATATTCAGTTAAGACTACGCAGACAAGAAAGCGATCGCGTAGGGAAGCCGAAGGCTCATCGCGCCAAGTTTTTGGATAAAAATAAACCTTAATGAATCAAGATAAACCTAACCAATTAATTTAAGCAATACTTCTCCCATTTCTTGACAACCTACCGCCTTCATTCCTGGGGACATAATATCTCCCGTGCGATATCCTTCATCCAAAACTTGGTTTACTCCATTTTCGATATCCTCGGCAGCACCAGGCTCATTTAAACCATAGCGTAGCATCATTGCTGCACTAAGTACTTGCGCTAAGGGATTTGCTTTATCTTGTCCTGCAATATCAGGTGCAGATCCGTGTACTGGTTCGTAGACTCCTGGTTTACCAGCTTCTCCCAAACTAGCAGAAGGTAGCATCCCAATACTTCCTGTCAGCATGGCAGCAGCATCGGAAAGAATATCGCCAAACAGATTACCCGTAACAATAGTATCAAATTGTTTGGGGGCGCGGACTAGCTGCATAGCTGCATTATCCACATACAAGTGGCTCAACTCCACATCGCTATAATCTTTTGCCATCTCCATAACGCGATCGCGCCATAGTTGAGATACATCTAAAACATTGGCTTTGTCTACCGAGCATAATTTACCGCCACGTTTTTGGGCAGTTTCAAATCCTACTTTGGCAATGCGATCTATTTCACCAATGCTGTATGCCATCGTGTTCACCCCTCTTTGCTCTCCTGTTTCGGTAGCAAAAACTCCTTTGGGCTGTCCGAAATAAATCCCCCCCGTCAATTCTCGCACTACCATAATATCTACCCCCTCAACAATTTCTCTCTTGAGAGAAGAAGCATCAATTAACTGGGGTAAAATAGTTGCTGGTCTTAGGTTAGCAAATAAACCCAATCCCGCACGCATTCCCAACAAACCAGTTTCAGGGCGTTGATGGCGGGGTAAATTGTCCCATTTATAACCACCGATCGCTGCGAGCAAGATAGCATCGCTTTGACGACAGGCAGTTAAAGTTTCTTCTGGTAAGGGGTTGCCTGTTTGGTCGATCGCAGCACCACCAATAAGAGCTTCGGTAAAAGTAAATTCTAAATCGTGTTTGGGGGCGATCGCCTTGAGTACTTCTACTGCTACTGAAATGATTTCGGGACCAATGCCGTCCCCAGGAAGCAAAGTAATGTGGTGCTTTTTACTCATGGTAGCTGTTGTAATTGTGGTTTAGGATAGGTTGCGATCGCATTTATTAACTTACCGCCTTCCGTCGTCTGGGGCAACTCTAACAAAAGTATTGGGTTTATCTTGTCAAGACAAAACAACGAGGTATGATTACAAGATAATTTTAAATATTCGGTTTTTTTTAAAACAAAACATTTATCAACTGTACTTACTACATAAATCTAAAAAATTTGTATGAAACCAAGCAATCAAAAGATTGGCATTGCTTACACGACGTATATTTTGATCGCTCTTAATTTACTGGTATATGCTGTAGAAATCAAATTCGGCGGGAGTCAAAATGCGATTGCTTTAGAACGTTTGGGTGCTTTAATTCCTGAAAAAGTTTTAGCTGGCGAATGGTGGCGATTAATTGGAGCTAATTTTCTTCATTATGGCTCGTTTCATTTGGCAACAAATATGCTCTCTCTATTTTTTATTGGACGTTTGATCGAGTTGAGTTTGGGAGCAAAATATTATCTAACTATTTATTTGGTTAGTGGCATTGGCTCGATGCTAACT
>CAYXWE010000325.1:0-5182 GCA_964468145.1 uncultured Pleurocapsa sp. | reverse complement strand
AGAACCCTTATGTGAAAATATTTATGCTGTACTGGAATGTAGATTAATAATATCGATAAAATTTTTTTATAAAGAAAAAACTATTTTTTTGAAATTACTTTAATTTTAAACAAGAAATCCCTAATAGCTGTCCCCCAACATTTTTTTGTTTTCTAAGATTAATGCAGTAATAAATAAATTAATTAAACAAATAATCATGTCTCAGTTAGCCCAAAATGCCGATCGAGATTTATTCAAAATTTTAGTAGCAGTGGCTTGGATCGATGGCGAAATTCAAGTCGAAGAAAGAGCTTTTTTAGAAAAGATTGCAGCCGAAAAAAACATTCAATTACCCTCACAAACAGAGGCACTATTAACTCATCCCCAGGTCACTTCCACCGCGCAATGTTATCAACTTTTGAGAGAATATATGGGGACTCATCCCAATTCCCAGGACTATCATCATTTACTATCTGCGGTTAGCAGCTTGATTTACAGCGATAACGATATTGCCACAGAAGAAGCGGATCTATTAACTCAAATCCAAAATCTCGATCCGCAAAATTCTAATAGTAATTCTACCTTCGATCGAATAATCGCTAAAATCCAACAAATTTATCAAAAAGGACTAAAGCAAGGATAACACTTTCTCGAAGTATCCTATTATTAAATATTTAGTGTGAGTCCTTCATGTAGGTAGGCGATCGCTATAATCAAGCTCGGAAAAAGTCATTTTAAAACAAGTACCTTTACTGGAATCTATTTCGATCTCTCCTTCCAATTGTCTGGTTAAAATACGAACTAGTCTCAATCCTAAAGATTTTGCTCTCTGGAAATCAAAGTCTTCGGCAATTCCAATGCCGTCATCTCTAATATTTAAAACAATGCTCCCATCTGCTTGACGTTGTAAAGTGAGCCAAATAATCCCTTTATCTTTTCCTTCAAAAGCGTGTTCGATGGCATTGGTAACTAACTCATTGATAATTAGACCGCAAGAGTGAGCGGTTTCGAGGTTGAGATTGATTTTTTCAGCATCAACAACTAATTTAATTAGTTTTTCGTGATGGGAGTGGGAGTCAAATATTTTTGATAATAATGCTTTGACATAAACACTCAAATCAATTTCTTGAAGATTATGAGAATTGTAAAGCTGTTCGTGAACTAATGCCATTGAATGAATTCGACCCTGACTATTTTTCAGCATTTTGATAATTGAGGGATCTTCAACGTAATTGGTCTGCAACTCCAATAAACTCGAAACTACTAGTAAGTTGTTTTTTACGCGATGATATATTTCCTTGAGTAGTACCTCTTTCTCTTCTAGGGAGCTAGTTAGCTGTTTTTCTGCTTGCTGGCGTTCTAAAACTTCTAATTTGAGTTGATGATTGCTTTTGGCGAGTAATAGGGTTCGTTTGGCTACTATATGTTCTAAATTTTCATTGAGTTTTTTGAGATCTTGTTGAGCCTTCATACGATCTCCAACTTCTTGTTCTAATTTTTGATTGCTCTGGCTCAATCTTTCTTGTATTGCTTTTCGCTGTTCGATCTCAGCCAAAAGAATTTCATTTTGAATCGTCTGAGCGTTCGTCATGTGGCGCAACTGTAAGTGTAGTTTGATTCGCGCCAATACTTCTTCTGGCTGAATGGGCTTGATAATAAAATCGACTGCACCCACATCAAACCCTTTTACTTTATCTTCGATGCTCGATAGAGCAGTCATAAAAATTATAGGAATATCTTGAGTTTCTGGTTCATTTTTCAGGCGACGGCAGGTTTCGTATCCATCAATACCCGTCATCAATACATCCATCAAAATTAAACTAGGCTTGGCATATTTGGCTCTTTTCAAGCTGCTTTCGCCATCTTGAGAGACCAAAACTGTTAAATTAAAGTTCTCTAGATAATCCACAATTACCGATAGATTAGTCGGATTGTCATCCACAATCAAAATATTATGATCTTTGAGATCGAATTTATTGTTAAAGCCAATATTAGTAATAAAATTCATATTTGGTTTTCAGAAAGATATTGTTCTATCAAACTAACGATCGCTTTTTCTTGGAAATTGCTAGCTAAATCTTTAAGCTTGGCTGCTAATGGTGCGTATTGCTCGTCTAATTCTTCGAGATAAATAGCTCGTTCGTGAATTTTTTTCATGCTGCCCAGCATAGCTAGTTCGTAAAGAATTTTAATTTCTGAATTGGGGGGAACAACAAAAGTTTTGGCAGACGAAGCGATGCCCGTATCTATGCAAGATGCAATTTCCTTGTCTATTTCTTTATAAATCCAGGTTAGTTGCAAATGTTCTTCTAATAATGAAAATAACCTTTTCTCTCTAATTGGTTTAAAAATAAAACCATCAGATCCTACCGCTTGACTCTGAGAAAAATCGGCATCGGAAACCTTAGCCGAAACCACAATAATTTTGGTGTGTTTGATTTCAGGAATTTGACGAATTTCGGCGATCGCCTGAGTTCCAGTTTTAATTGGCATTAACAAATCCATCAAAATCGAGTCTGGTTTAATATGTTGCGCGATTTTAACTGCTTGTTGTCCGTCTTCTGCAACGACAATTTTAAATCCTAAAGGCTTAAGAATATTAATTAACAACAAACGATTATATTCGTTATCATCGGCGATCAGTATTATACGGCGATCGCCTTTGTAGCCTACAATTTGACTTTGCTGCTTTTCAACCTGTTCGACATCAATCGCCGATTTAATTACTGGAATAGTAATCTCAAACCAAAATCGAGAACCTCGATCTAACTGACTATCAACCTGTAATTCTCCTCCCATCAATTTTACCAATCGTCTAGTAATATTAAGACCAAGACCCGTTCCCGATCCTCGGCGTTTTAAGTCTCCTACTTGCTCGAAGGGTCGAAAAATCTTGGCAAATTGTTCGGGATCGATGCCTATTCCTGTATCTCTTACTTCAAAGCGAAGAGTTTCTTGATTAGTACGAGCAACGGCTGCTGAATTAGGAGAAACTACACCGACTTCCAAAGTTACCCGTCCTACGTCGGTAAACTTGATAGCATTACTAAGTAAATTTAATAATATCTGTCGGAGTCTTTTTTCGTCCCCCTGAATTCCTACAGGAAGATCGGGAGAAGAAAGATAGCAAAACTCCAAGTCTTTAGTATTGGCTTGCATCGTCATTATACTGACAATACTTTCAATAAAGTTTTGTAGATGGATTTCATGGGAAATAAGCTCTAGTTTCCCTGCTTCTATTTTAGAAAGGTCGAGAATGTCGTTAATTAGGGTTAATAGATGATTGCCACTGTTGTAAATAGTATTGATGCCTTTTTCCTGTTGGCTAGTCAAAGTACGATCGCGCCTCAAAATTTGAGCATAGCCCAAAATACCGTTGAGGGGAGTACGCAATTCGTGACTCATGTTGGAGAGAAAAACACTCTTGGCATAATTAGACGCTTCGGCCAAATTTTTAGCTTCTTGCAATTCAATTAAAGTAGACTCGAATTGGGCATAGTTTCGGGCTGCTAAATATTGACTCTGACGAAGATTATTAATTAGAGTTTTGAGATTGGCAGCCATAACGTTAAAAGCATTGGCCAAAATAGCCAACTCGTCATTACTCCGCACCGCAATACGGCGATCGAGATCTCCTTGAGTTAAATACTCTGTTGCTTTTGTCATCTGAATTATTGGTTCGGTAATGGATTTACTCAACCAAAGGGAAACTCCCATGCCAATAGTTCCCAAAAACAAAGCTAAGACTATACTTTGATTTCGCTTGGATATTATCTTTTGCTGAAATGAAAAGGTAGAGAGTTCTACCGAAATACCGCCAATTACTTGATCTCCCAGTAAAATAGGCTTTCCTGCCAAGAGACGATCCGATTGCCAATGAAACAATGTTGTATTGCTCTGCAAGATATCTTTGCCTAGAAGATTTGCTTCTAAACCGAGAGTATCTTGTTTTTTAACAGTGGTATCCGCGATAATTCTGCCATCTTGTTGATAAACACGACCAGATAGTAAAGCTTGTTGTACATTTAGCTCGTTTATGATGCCTTGAATTAACTCGAAGTTGCCAAAATACAACGAGTCGGCAGAAGAGATAGCTAGAGTCGTTAAAAGAACTTCTGCTTGCTGCTCTAGTTCTCGACGAAAAATTTTTTGATTGTGATAAATTGAGACTACAGTTGTCGTTGTGACTGAGATTGCCACCAAACCAGTCATAATGCAAGAGAGTTTTGCAGCTAAGGGAATTTGCAAATTGGAAAATTTGTGATTCCACTTCATAGATTTTTATAAAATTTTTTTAGGTTGGGCTACTTATTTTTAATAATCATCAATTAATAATTCATTATTATTTACATCAAATTTATTTAGATCTATTTTTTTATTTTTATCTAAAAATTGGTTAAATTTGCTAACTGGCAATGGACGGCTAAATAAATATCCTTGAACTTCATCGCATTGGCAATTAGTAATAAATGCTAGCTCTTGTTTGGTTTCTACCCCTTCGGCTACTACCTGTAAATCTAATTTATGAGCCATTTCTATAATGGATTGAGTAATGACAGCATTTTTGGGATTTTGGTCTATTTTAGTAATAAAGCAGCGATCTATTTTTAGTACATCGAAGGGAAACTGATGCAGGTAGCCAAGAGAAGAATAGCCCGTGCCAAAATCATCCAGAGTAATCTTAATTCCTAATTGTTTGATTAGATTTAGTTTTTGAATATTACTGCGAACATTTTCTACTAAGATTTGCTCTGTTAGTTCTAATTCCAAAAACTGAGCATCTAAATTAGTTTCTGATAATAGTTGAGTCAGTGTATAAAACAAATCGGATTGTTTGAACTGATAACCCGATAAATTTACAGCAATTCGCAAAAAATCAAATCCATCTTGGTGCCAAATTTTTGTTTGTTCAAAAGCTTGCTTTAGTACCCATATTCCAATTGAATCCATTAAACCACTAGCTTCAGCCAAGGGAAGAATCTTACTAGGAAAAATCAAACCTAACTTGGGATGATTCCAGCGTATTAGTCCCTCTGCACTACGAATTTCACCCGTGTTTAAATTAATTTTGGGTTGATAGTAAAGCTCTAATTCATTTTTATCTAATGCTTGATGTAAATCAGCTTCTAATGATAGATCGTTGGAGCTATTAGATGTAATAATTCTAAAAGCTGATGTATAGAGTTTATATCTATTACCGCCT
>CAYXWE010000324.1:0-5192 GCA_964468145.1 uncultured Pleurocapsa sp. | reverse complement strand
GTTTATTGCGGGGTGCCAAACATTTCTACAAAGTTTGTATTCAGTTTCTCCCCGTAAGCGAAGATGGTTCTAATCAAGTGACTTAGTTATTGGTTATTGGTTATTGGTTATTGGTTATTGGTTATTGGTCATTGGTTATTGGTCATCGGTTATTAGTTTTTAGTTTGTAGCTTATTAACTAGATCGTCAAAAGGTTTCCAGTTATCTGATTCTGCGATCGCCTGCCAGACGGATTCTATTGTCGGACGTAATAAGGCAGTGGCAGGATTATGTAATAGTAAGTTATTAGCAATAGTTTCCATCTCAGAAATTGGTAGGCAATTAAGGGATTGATGATAGAGATTGCGCCAGCGATCGTAATGAATAGAATCTGCATCGGAGTTGGCTAACTCGGAAATAAAAGGCGCATTTTCTAAAATCAAATCTGGTTCTTCTCGCCAACCATAGTTAAAACCTCGTGCTAATTCGGCAAAGAAACTGTGATAACCAAGATTAGTATTTTTCAATAACTCGACTGTGGCGGTTACTAATTCAGCGGGGATACTTTCCGACTCATCGAAGCCTAGCTTTTGATTAATTAATTTTTGGTATTCTTGGTGATAACAATCATCAAACCTAGTCAAAATAATTTCGAGATCCGATCTTTCGGCAACCATTTCTAAGGGTAACTGGAGCATTTCCAAATTGAACCTACATATATAAGGTTGATTGCCATAGCTGTAGCGTCCGCCATAATCGAAGCTAGCTGCGGTAAAACGAGGATCGTAGCTAGGAATGAAAGCATAGGGGCCATAATCAAAACTTTCCCCTGTAATAGACATATTATCCGTATTCAACACCCCATGGCAAAAACCTGCAGCCATCCACTGTGCGGTTAATTTGGCGACTCTAGCCACCAAATCGTCATAAAACCGCACGTATTTATCTACTGTATTTTCAATATTGGGATAATAAACAGCGATCGCCATATCCAGCAAGTTGCGAATTAAATCTGGACGTTTTAGGTAGTGCAGTCGCTCAAAAGTACCAAAGCGAATGTGAGAACTACTAAGACGAATCATCACCGAGGAACGAGTAGGAGAAGGTTCGTCACCCCGCCACAAAGACTCTCCTGTCTCGATTAGGCTCAAACAGCGAGAAGTGTTAACCCCCAGATTATGTAAGGCTTCTGCTGCGAGAACTTCTCTCACTCCTCCTTTGAGAGTCAATCTACCGTCTGCACTGCGAGAGTATGGCGTTCTACCAGAACCTTTTGTACCGAGATCGTAAAGATTGCCATCAACTCCTCTAACTTGTCCGTATAAAAAGCCTCTTCCATCCCCCAAAAAAGGATTGTACGAGCCAAACTGATAGCCGTGATAGCGCAATGCCAAAAAAGGGCGCACTCCCCGAAACTTACCAAAGGCTTCGATAAAATCGCGATCGCCGACTGTATCGGGTTCTAGATCGAGCAATGGTAACAGCGAATCATTGCGAAAACGTAACTTATGGGCGGGAAACTCCGCAGCAGCAACTATGTCGTAATAGTCATCGCCTAAATTCTCGATCGCGGGTTCGTAGTTTATGTTTAAAAATGGATTGGAGTTAGCTGTCATAAGGCGCGATCGGACTAAAGGGTAACATACAATTGATGTAAGTAATAATAAGCCCTAATCATGCCAAATTCTATTATGTATCAGGAGGATGGCTACGTTGTCCTCGAATCAGATCTACCAGAACAGTTTATGACTGCTAAAGATCTCCAAGACAAGTTAGTCAATCTTTTGTTGTCAGATGAAGTCATTGTTCCTAGAGAGTTAGAGCAGTTTGATACTCCAGAGTTACAGGCAAAACATTTGCTCGACAACTATTTTGAACTGGATATTGGTGCAGATCGATATCTTCAGTGGTACGTCGTCCGCTTAGAAAAGCCATAGGCAGAGATAGACCTATGGGCAAAAACAATTTCAAGTACATTCATTTAATAGTTTTTTGTCATTTGTTATTAGTCATTTCAAAAAGCACGCGAGAGTAGGGGTCCGAGGGCAAAACCGAGAACTTGAATATCAAAAAATAACTTTGGCTGATGTCCTCTAAGCAGACAAGGGTAATTTACCGCTTTTTTTTTCGGTATAGTTCAGTGGCATTTTGAAGAAAAGAGGTTATATTAGTATCCACAATTAGATAACAATACTTTTTTTTACATCCGTTTTTTTATTTTTAAATAGTATCAAAAAAATATGGTGTTATTAAATAGTATTTTTTTGTGCTGCTTTTTTATGTTTTTGAGGCAAAAGTAGCAATTACCGCCTATGCAAACATTTATTTTAAATTTAAATATATTAACTATTATTGTCGATTGCCTTTTAAAAATATTATTTTTAAGTCTAAATGTCTAAAAAAAGCTTTGATTGGCGAGAAAAGCTCGAGCAGAAAGATAACAATAATCTACCCTCAAATTTTAGCTCTAATAAAATGCAAGTTTCACCAAACTCTTGGGATCTAAACACGAACGTTAATAGTAAAAAAAATTCTGCTTCCTTAGCGCAGGTAGAGTCTACGGTTTGGCAAGGAATCAAACTAGAACAAGCAAACAAATTAGACGAGGCGATCGAACATTATCGTCAAGCGATCGAGTTAAATTCCCAATCAGCGGTAGCCCATCACATTCTGGCGATCGCTCTAAAGAAACAGGGGAATTTAGCAGAAGCAGAGCATTATCATCATTTAGCCATTTCTCTAGGCAACAATAGTTCTACAGAATCCCCAACAACTTCTAGTGCCTTAGTTTCCTTGCGCCAATCTGAATCTTCAATTGTGTTGCCTAAGCTTACCGCAATTGCCCCAGGTACTTATGTAGAAAATAACCAATTAGAAGTAGCTCAAGTATATTTACAACAAGCAAAACTATATTATCAAGAGTCTCAATGGCAAAAAACTATTGAAGCTTGCCAACAAGGAATAAAAATCTGCCCCGATCTGCCAGAAATTTACAAAATATACGGCAATGCTTTACAAAGATTGGGAAAAATAGCCGAAGCGATGGGTTACTACGCTCAAGCACTAGCTAAAGATCCTAATATTGGGGCGGAAGTGTATGCTAACATTGGCAGTTTTTATGCCAAACAAAATAATTGGTCCTCAGCAAGAGAATTTTATCAAAAAGCTTTAGCCAAAGATCCCAACTTAGCAAAAGCTTGGCTTCATCTCTCCAGAGCCTGGGAAAAGTCGGATGAAGATGAAAAAGCTTTAGAATGCTTGTTTCAAGCCTTGAATTTAGAGCCAGAAATTATCACGGTAGAACAGCATTTGCAGTTAGCAGACGATCTGTTAGCAGAAAGCAGATGGGAATTAGCAATTAACTGTTATGAATATGCATTAATCTTGCAGCCCAATTCCAAAACTGTTTATCAAAAAATTATTAAAGTCTTAGAACAATACGGTCAGTCAGAGCGAGCAGCCAAGTATTATCAGAAATTGGTCAAGCTTCATCATCTAGAACCAGAAAATGCGGAAAATTCTCAGTCTCCTAAAAAGCAACGTATCCAAAATTTATTAAGTAGTAAAAAACTTAAGTATTTACCCCCCAGTAGCTCAACCGCACCTCAACCTGTGGCAACCGTTAGTGAACCTCAAGCAAATGTTGCCCCCGAGGCAAGATTAGATTTAACTGCTGTGACGAAACAGTATGTCGAGCAGCTAAAACAAAACCCCAATTCCACTGAAATTAGAATCAAACTGGGGGATCTTTTAGTTCGTCAAAAGCAATGGCAAAAGGCAATCAAATGCTATCAACAAGTAATTAAACTCCAACCCAAAAGTGCGATCGCTTATCTAAAATTGGGTAAAATTTATAGTCTTTTAGGCAAAAACCTCGAAGGAATAGAATTAATCCATCGGGCATATAGTTTGCAGCCAGACATGGTTGGTGTCGAACAACACGATAAACTAGGCGATTTCTGGCTCAAACACGACCGTCCTAAATTAGCTATGGGTTGCTATCGTCGAGCATTGCAGCTCAATCCTCAACTCCTTAGGGTACAACAAAAACTCCAGAGAATCATCGATTTGGAGCAAAATTCCCCGTCGGTTAAGCCAATAGAATCTCAATCTTCTTTGCAGGCTAACAAATCCTTACCCAAAGCCCTCGGCAATAGCACTCAAACCTCATCCCACGATGATGAAAATTTCTCAGATTCCCCAAGCAAAGATCGCCAATATCTGGATTTGGGAATGGCAGCAGCTCAAGCCAGTAACTTTCCCTTAGCCCTTCAGTATTATCAGCAAGCCATCGAACAAAATCCTTTAAACTGGTCTGCCTATCATGAGTTAGGCGAAATGTTCGAGAGACAACAGCAATGGCAACAGGCATTAAAATGCTATCAACAGGCGATCGCCATTCATCCCCAAAGTGTTTGGTCTTACTACAGTTTGGGCAAGGTTTATACAGAGCTAAAACAACCCCAGCTAGCCTTAAAATCTTATCAAGCAGCAGCAAATCTCGAACCCGATAGTGCAGAAATTCAGCACAATTTAGGCGAAGCTTTAGCCCAGGAAAATATGTGGTCTGATGCCCAACAAGCATATCAACGGGCGATCGCTCTTAACCCCGACAATTCCTGGAGTCATAATAATTTGGGATACGCCCTAATCCAGTTACAACAATGGCAACAGGCTGCAGATAGCTTAAGTCAAGCAATTAAATTAAAGTCTGATTTTGCTTGGTCGCATTACAATTTAGGCGAAGCCTTATTTCAGTTAGAACAGTGGTCGCAAGCTCTTGAGTGCTACAAACAAGCCCAGGCTTTAGATCCAGAATTACCTCTGGTAAATACTAAAATTGGCGCGGTAATGAACCGTCGCACTCAGCAATTGCAGCAAGAAACATTATCTTTTTGCCTAGATAGACTCCAAAAAGATCCCGATAATATCGAGCTGTATCATCAAGCAATTTCTTTAGACAAACAGAATCATCAACTTTACTTGGGTTTAGGTCGAGCCTTGGTCAAACAGGGAAAACTTGCTGAAGCCACTACTACCTATCAAATGGGATTAGAAATACAGCCCCGCAATCTGGAATTGATGCAGGAACTAGATCTAATCTCTCAAAGCAATGATTCAACCGCACCAAAATCTCAAAAAATAGACATCAATAATCATGCTCTGACTATCCCAGAACATCCATCGCCCCTTGTTTCAGTCATCATTCCCGT
>CAYXWE010000323.1:0-5195 GCA_964468145.1 uncultured Pleurocapsa sp. | reverse complement strand
GTTAACCTATCTATTTGAAACAGGTCACGAATTTACTGTAGTTAGTAAGTGGGCAGGGCATAAGGCATATACAACTACACAAAAATACGTTCATGTTAAAGACCATACTTTGAGAGAAGAAACTGCTTCAATCCAAGCAGCATTGCTGAATATTCGAGGTGAACCTCTTAATCCCAAAGACTTACCAGCAACCCTACAAAGTAATCCGAATGCTCACACTTTAGCTATTCCTAATGACCATATCAACACGCCCATTTATGGTTATTGTGGACTATCTCTAGACCAGGATTGCCCTCACTGGAAAGCTTGTTACACCTGCCCTAGTTTTGTTGCCCGTCGAGAATTGTTACCCGACTACATCAAAGTCCGTGACTTACTCAGAGATAAGCAAACTAGAGCAGAAGAAAAAGGGGAGACAGCCCTAATCGACCAATTTAAACAACAAGCAGACAGTCTAGACACCGTTATAGCTAGTTTTGAGAGGGTAGCATGATGACAAATAACAGTATCAAAGAAGAAAGGATTGCTCGATTAAATCAAATACAAGAAGAACGTAAACAACAGGCATTAGAGAAAGTTAATCAAGCTCTTGAAAGAATGAAAAAGGCTGGAGCAAAAATTAACTTTCAAACTGTAGCCAAAGAAGCCAATGTTAGTGTTTCTTACCTCTACAAATATCCTGAGATTAAAACTCATATTGCTGAAATTCGCAACCAACAATCAGTAATGCCACGTCCCAGAATGGCTGAACCTTCATCAAATAAATCTCACCAGAAGATAGTTAGTCGTCTGAAATCTCGAATTAAACAGCTAGAAACAGAATTAACTGAAACCAAAAAACTCAATCAGGGATTGGCTGGTAGAGTTTACCGAGTCTCAGAATTAGAGGGGATGGTAGAGAGACAACGGAAACACATTGAAGACTTAGAAACCCGTTTATCTGACTGCATGAAAGGGAAACAATCATCACCAGCTAATACTTCGGCAAAAGTAACTTCCATGTCCAAGAAAAGAAAAGCACAAGTTAGTGACGATATTAAATCAGAGTTAGAAACATTAGAAATTGAACTAAATTCTACTCTGAGCAAAACTATCAAAGCAGCTACAGAGCAAACAGTTTTCAATGCAATAGAAGCTTTAAAAGACCAGTTAACCAAGCAAGATATACCCAATGCGGGTGGCTGGCTCAATAAAGCAATCAAGGAATGCTGGATTAAATCAGAAACTACTCCTCAGCATTCTAATAAACCCGAACAAAAGATAGTCAAGGCTTCTGACAAGCCACAAAAAGAGCAAGTAAGCCTGACTCAACTAAAAAAACTCAGCAGCATTTTTAATAAAGATGAATGATAACAATCTACCTCCTACCAATATTGAGGCTGAAGAAGCCATACTTGGCGGAATCTTACTAGACCCAAAAGCAATTACAGTCGTTGCTGACATCTTGCCACAAGATGCTTTTTCTCTTTCTACTCATCAACAGATATACAGAGCAGCATTAGAACTACATCAAAAAGACAAACAAGTAGATTTAATGGGTGTCTCCACTTGGTTAGCTGACCATAAGCTAATTGAAAAAGTAGGAGGAACAGCTAAGTTAGCACAATTGCTGAATCGTACTGTGTCAGCAGTTAATATTGACCGCCATAGCCTTTTAGTCTTGGATAAGTACCAGCGTCGTCGTTTAATTACTGCTGGTCATGAGATCGTCGATTTAGGGTATGACACAGCTACAGAGTTAGAGACTGTATTTGACTTCGCTGAATCTAAGATATTTGACCTGACCACTGACAAGAAAGATAAATTCACCACACAACCAATCCATGATTGTTTAGAAGATATTTTCAACGAACTAGAACAAGGTTCTTTGCCTCTCTATCCTACTGGACTAGACGATCTAGATTCACTGATTGGTGGCTTAACCAAGCAAGACTTAATTATTGTTGCTGCTAGACCAAGTATGGGTAAGTCTTGGTTCGCTTGTTACTTGGCTAATTACATTGCTATCTATGAGAAAAAGCCTGTAGTTTTCTTCTCTGCTGAAATGTCGAGAAAACAGCTAACCAAAAGATTTCTCTCAATGCATACAGGCATTGACTCACAGCGATTAATGAACAATGTCATTTATAAAGATGAGATGGATACTTTGGTACAAGGAATAGGTGCTTTAGCAGAATTACCCATCGAGATTAACGATACTCCCGCCGAACTATTAACCCCTGCTAAAATCCGTTCTGAGTTAAGAAGAATCCAGTCAAAAAAAGGTGAGTTAGGCTTAGTAGTCTTGGACTACATTCAAAAACTTGGAGATAGAGCAGCAGGTAACAGAGCGCAGGTAATTGGTAAGTACAGTGGTGCTTGTAAGGATATAGCCAAACAGTTTAATGTGCCATTTGTTGTCTTGGCTCAAATTAACCGAGGTGTTGAATCCCAGAGCAATAAGCGTCCTAACATGGCTTCTGTGAAGGATTCAGGAGACTTAGAGCAAGACAGCGATATGCTTCTGATGTTGTATCGAGATGAGTATTATAGGTCTGACACTGACGATAATGGAGTTATGGAAGTGATTGTGGGGAAGAATCGTAATGGTGCGACTGGCACTTGTAAAGTTTTATTTGACCCTTCCGTTGGCAAATTTACTAATCTAATTACTCGCGAGGTATAGAACCGCTACCACATTTCCATCCATCGAAGCTAAGAGTTGGTTCATTTATTGTTGTCGATGGTTTTTTTGTTTCACAAGAAATTCTTTCATAGTTGTAAGTTTCTTCACTGTAGCTTATTGCTTCAGCGTAGCTTTTTAATTTATCTTTCTTGTCTTTTGATTGAGCCACAATAATAGCTTTATTTTCATCCACATTAGTTATATCAATTTTATAGTATGTAGAATATACATCAATATACAAATCTTCTATATATTTTGTAAACTCGTTATTTTCAAAATGATAAACTTGTTCAGCGCGAATTAAAGCTCCAAGATTAGTTTTTCCTTCTGATTGCCTTGCTTGTTGAAGCGAATCCCCAGCCATGATATTTGGTGCAATGATAGCAAATAAGACCATCCCTACAAAACCAGTTGCTAAAAATCCACCAATTGTTTGTTTCAGACTGATAAATTTTGCCAAACGAGGAGCATTTAGAATTAAACCCGCTCCTAGAAAAAGGAATATCCAGCCCCATTCAAGATGAATTGATTCCATTGCTACATCAGCTAAACCTCTAAATGGATTGCCAGCTAATTCTTTGTCCATACTAGATTTTGCATCTTCAATTCTCATTAAAAAGTCTAAGAAAACATAGGAAACTATTAATGCAGCCCCTAAACCTGTAATAGTCAGCCATTTATACATTTTTTTCACAGTCAAGATTAAAGAGGCGACTGCACAAGAAATAATAAGTGCTTTAATACTACTGTTTGTCAAACCTAAACTACCAACAAGAGGGAGTTTTACTAACGGTGCAAATGTACCTAAAAATAAAACAGTTGAACCTACAATACCTGATAAGTGAATTGGGTCTAACTCAATTGATTGTTGGTTAATACTTATGTTTAGCTTAGACGTTGGTACGTTCTCTTCTGCTTTTTTAGGTAGTAGTAAAGGTTTTATTTCTTTTTTTGCTGGTGAAGATTCTGTTTTAGCCACTTTTGGCTTGTTCGACCATCCACAGCCAGAACAAACTTGGCGACCACTAGATTTAAAGGGAGGTGGCAGTTTTTTACCGCATTTAGGACAGTTTTCGGGATTCATATAATTTCGGCATATTATTTCTCCCTTATAGTTCCCTCAAATGCGCCATAATCAATTATTAGAAACTTTCCGAAATCCAGTAATGTTATTCAGTAAATAAATGTTAAAATAAATATATTGTATAAAGTTTACATAACAATAAAAGTATTTATCTATTTAAGTTGTGTATGTTGTGACTATCATAACTCGCCTCCCTCCACTCAAGAGCGTCGTTAAAGAGAAGGCGATTCCTACCAGAGCTATACAGCCCTTTCGGCGGGTTGACTCTTCAACAGGTGTTCCAACGAACTCCCTCCAAGTCCAAGCAAGGCTAGCCCAGCCTCTCTAACGTTTATACTGCCGACATAATCAGCATTCGCTGTATATCCACAGTCTTTCTGTTGACAGCAAAAAGTAGTTTGTGTTTTTCTATTGTCTGCCGAAGTATAACCACATTTAGGACATTTTCTTGATGTATTTTTGGGGTTAACTTGGATTAGTTTTCCACCATTCCAAGTCAGTTTATATTCGAGTTGACGAATAAACTCTCCCTACCCCTGGTCAAGAATTGCTCTATTCAATCCAGATTTTTGTTTAACATTTTGACCTGGATTTTCTACATTTCCTTTAGCCGACTTACTCATATTGGATATCTTTAAGTCTTCCAAAATAACTATGGCGTGGTTTTTGCTTAGTTCACTTGAAATCTTGTGAAGATAATCGTTACGAATATTAGCTATGCGAATATGTAGCTTGGTTATTTTAGCTTTTAATTTTCTCCATCTATGAGAAAATTTTTCTTTCTTAGCTAATTTTCTTTGTAGTTTAGCTAATTTAGTCTTGAGTTTTTTGAATATATTTATTGGTTCATAATATTTTTGATTGCTTAAAGTTAAAAATCTAGCAATACCTAAATCTCCACCGATTATTGAAGTCGAAGGATGCTCTGGTATTTCTCTATCTATTTCAACTTGTATTGATACAAACCAATGCTGCCCTTTCTTGGAGACAGTTAAATTTTTAGCTTCTCCTACAATATCTTGGCTCTTGTTATATCTGACCCATCCTATTTTTGGTAGAAAAACTCTTCCATTCTCATTATCTATTTTAAAACCTTGTGGATAACGGAATGAATCTTTTTTTCCTTTCCTTTTGAATTTAGGAAACTGTTTAGGATTAGTTTTATCAAAAGCATCTTTTAGGGCTTGAGATAAATTTTTCAATGATTGCTGCAAAGCTTGAGAATGAACTTGCTTTAGAAAAAATAACTTTTGTTCTTTTTTCCATTGCGTTAATTCCTTTGTCAAACCAGAATAAGACAAGCAAGACTGTTTGGCATTCAATCTTTCTTTTTGAAAAGCCAGTGCCTTATTCCAAACCAAACGCGAACATCCCGCAAATTGAGCTAGTCTACGATTCAAGGTTTGATTGGTCTTGAGCCTAAATTTATATGCCTTGCGTATAATC